>CAZBSJ010000151.1:0-4681 GCA_964494165.1 uncultured Nitrospiraceae bacterium | reverse complement strand
ATGCGAATTTCAGGCGGTGATCTGAAGGGAAGAAAGATAGGCTCAAAAAAGTCTCTTGGTCTTTCTTCTAAACATGGAAGTTTACGGCCGACATCATCAAAGGTGCGCGAGTCGGTCTTTAATATAATCGGCGGGGCATTGACTGATTCAATATTTGCAGACCTTTATGCTGGCACAGGAGCTGTCGGCATGGAAGCGATGAGCAGGGGCGCTAAGAAAGTCTATTTTGTTGAGGCTGACAGAAAGCGGGCTGAGAGGATAGAAGAAATGCTGAAGGATTGCGGATGCGGGGCAAAGGCAATAATCCTAAAAGAAGGGGCGATTGACTTTGTAAATAAGGCATATAAGGAGGACTTAAAGTTTGATATTGTCTTTCTTGATCCGCCATATCATACAGGAGAACTGGAGGATATGATCTCCCTACTGTCTGAAAAAGCAATACTTAACAGCAATGGAATTGTTATTGCAGAGCATTCATCAAAAATAAGATTGCCGGATGAAATTGGGATGCTGAAACAGAAGAAGGCTTACAAATATGGGGACACTATGCTAACATTGTTCAGACTGAAAATGGTTAATACTGTGGAGGAGAAATGAAAAGGATTGTTATCTGTCCGGGGACCTTTGATCCCATAACAAACGGGCATATTGACCTTATTGAAAGGGGCTTAAGGATATTTGATGAAATTGTTGTGGCAGTTACTACTGCGTATAAAAAACAGCCTTTATTTACTATAGAAGAAAGGCTGGAATTAATAAAAGACGCAATCAAAGGATATAAAAATGTGACGGTCGAGCCTTTCAGCAGTCTTTTGGTGGAGTATGCAAAATCAAAAGGCGGCATTGCAGTGATAAGGGGGCTGAGGGCTATATCAGATTTTGAGTATGAGCTCCAGATGGCTTTGATGAACAGGAGGCTTGACCTCAGTATTGAGACTGTATTTATGATGCCTTCTGAAGAGTATTCATTTCTTACATCAACAATGGTAAAAGAGATTTCATCTTTAGGCGGCTCTGTAAGGGGTTTGGTCCCTGATATCGTAGAAAAAGCTTTGGAAAGGAAGTTCAATAGATGATAACTATCGAGGATTTTGCGAAAGTTGAACTGAGGACAGGAAAGGTACTTGAGGCAAAAAGGGTAGAGGGGTCAAACAAATTAATCGTTATGAAGGTTGATACCGGTGAAGAACGCCAGATCGTAGCCGGCATCGGCAAGGCATATGCGCCTGAAGATTTAGTTAACAAAACTATTGTGGTTGTGTCAAATCTTCAGCCCGCAAAGCTGATGGGAGTGGAGTCGCATGGAATGCTCCTTGCAGCATCTGATGATGAAGGAAATCTTTCAGTAATCACGCCTGAGAAACTTATAAAACAAGGCTCAAGGGTTAAGTAAAAGACCTCCTACAATTCGTAACTTTCTCCTTTTGAAGGGACGTGGGTTTTAAAGCCGTAGGTTTCTTTTATTATATCTGCGAACTGAAGGGCTGTTTCTTCTTCCCCATGTATAACAAAGATTTCCGGACTGTCATTAAATGCTGAAAGCCATTCGAGAAGTTCTTTCTGGTCAGCATGGGCAGAGAATCCGCCGAGTGTGTATATCCTGGCCTTAACAGCAATCTCTTCACCGAAAAAGTGGACTGCTTTTGCGCCATCAACAATTTTCCTGCCGAGGGTGCCGTTTGCCTGGAATCCCACGAATAAGACACTGCACTCAGGTCTCCAGAGATTGTATTTGAAATGATGTCTTATTCTTCCGCCTTCGCACATGCCGCTTCCGGCAATGATGATAGCATGGGATTTAATTCTGTTAAGTTCCATTGATTCTTCCACCGAGCTTGTGAATTTTAACCTGATGGTGTTTGTTATTGAACCGGGGTTAAGCAGCCTTTTTGCCTCTTCATCAAAGCACTCAGGATGCGCCAGATATGTATTTGTGGCTTTTTCAGCCAGTGGGCTGTCTATATATACATTGATCTTAAAGAGCCTGTCTTCACGCACGAGTTTATTTAGGATGTAAAGGACGTCCTGTGTTCTTCCTACGGCAAAGGCAGGGATTATTACATTCCCACCTCTTTTGAATGTTGTCTTTACCGCTTCTATAAGTTCACCTATGGTATCCGGCATATTTTTATGTGTCCGGTTGCCGTATGTTGATTCTATTACAACATAATCAGACTCTGTAGCAATTGAAGGGTCATTGAGTATGGGATTGCTTTTTTTGCCGATGTCACCTGAGAAGATTATCTTCTTTTCCTGAGGCCCGTCCTGAAACCAAATTTCCAGACTTGCAGAGCCGAGGATGTGTCCCGCGTCCAGAAGTCTGTATTTTATTCCCTTGCCTGTATGTCCTATCTTTCCGTAAGGTGTTTTGCGGAAAAGTGGAATAGCTGCTTTTACATCATCTGTTGTGTAGAGGGGAAGCACAGGCTCTTTGCCGGCTCTTATTGCTTTTGATGAAAGCCATTCTGAGTCTGATTCCTGTATGTGGGCAGAATCATAGAGCATCATAGCGGCAAGGTCTGTTGTTGCAGATGTCGCAATAATGTTGCCTCGAAATCCGTCCCTCACCAGCTTTGGTATCAGCCCGCTGTGGTCTATGTGGGCATGGGTCAGAAAAAGGAGATCGATATCTACAGGATTAAAGGTAAAGGGTTTTTTGTTCAGGTCGTAGGAATCTTCTCCCTGAGACATGCCGCAGTCAACAAGCATTTTGAGTTCAGAAGTCTCGAGATAAAAACACGATCCTGTTACGGTTCTAGCGCCGCCGAGAAATTGTACCTTCAATATTTTTTCCCTTTCATGTAAATTTATGTATCGACAGATAATACCAGATTTAGGCGTCGGCTGTAAAAATCCTTGCAACTAAAGACATGTATTATTAAAATACCCTAAAATCTCAGATTTAGAAGGCTGGGTTTATATTAGATAGCGGGGTATTAAATTATGCCGGATACAAAATATTGTCTATGCTGCAATGAAAATGTGCCTTATAATCTTGTCGAGAGAAATGAAGCAAATGAATTTACATGTATTTACTGTGGTTTTGTGCTTGACGTCCAGAGGCTCTGGGAGAAAGAAGAATCCAAAACCAGTGAAGGCTATGCATTAGTCGCTGAGGACTCGCAATTTGTAAATAAGATAATCATTGATGTCCTTAGGTCAAACCGGTTTTCCAAAAATCTGAAGGCTTTTTATAACGGCCTTGAGCTTACAAAGGCATATTCAGAACTTCTTTCTAAAGGCGCAAAGATAGACATAGTAATCATAGACCTTAATATGCCTGTAATGGATGGATTGACTGCTGCAAGAACCATAAGATCCATGGAAACTCAGCATAAGACTTCGCCTGCTCCAATTGTTTTTTTCTCGGCTGTTAAGGCTGACAATACCCTCAGGAAACAGATGGAGATGCTGAGCCCTGCAAGCTATATGAATAAAGGCTCTGACCCTCATCCGGAAAAATTGGCTGAGAGGGTAGTGCAGCTTGTGGGTTATCTGATGGAGAAATACAAAGCTAAATAAGATTTTGCATTGTTTTTCATGCAAGGTATTGAAAATTAGCCTCTTTTTAGGCTAAAATTTCCAAGCATGTGTTTTGTCATATCAAAAAACTTATCCCCCAAAGCAAATATTTATTTTTTAAAATCAAGAAAGATAATCCGAGGGAGGTCAGCAGATGGCTAAGACTACACTTAACTTGAGGGGAATGTTGTGCCCAATGCCGATAATGAAGGTTGCTACTGAGATAAAAAAAGCGGCCTCAGGCGATACCTTCGAGGTAATATGTGATGATAAGGCTTTTGAGCCTGATATTGTTGCATGGTGTAATGAGACCGGAAACACTTTGAACAGTGTTACAAAATCAGGCAGCGATATCATAGCAACTATCACAAAAAAATAGTTTGGACAGGGAGGTTTGATGGACAACGAAGCTCTTTTAGCCAGGGTGCAGGAGCTTGAACAGCGGCTGTCCAAGCTTGAGGCAAAAAGGTCTAACCTTACGATGGTGTTATTCAGCGGAGACTTTGACCGTGTGATGGCTGCTTTTATTATCGCAAACTCTGCCTTAGCAATGGGGAAGAATGTAACAATGTTTGTTACCTTCTGGGGCCTGGATGTGCTGAAGAAACCGGTGATTAAGACAGAGGGTAAGAATTTTTTCGAAAAGATGATTATATGGATGAGACCTAAGGGTCCAAAGAAGCTCAGCACCTCGAAGATGAATTTCGGGGGCATAGGGCCTCTGCTTTTTCAGCATATAATGAAAAAGAAGAATGTTCAGTCGCCTCAGGCTATGATCGAAAGTTCATTGGAATTCGGACTAAGAATAATTGCATGCCAGATGACTATGGATATTATGGGAATCAGTAAAGAAGATCTGATTGACAATGTTGAGTTCGGAGGGGCAGCAACTTTCCTTGGCAACTCGTTTAATTCCGGGACCACATTGTTTATTTGATTTTTAGGGGGAAATAATGAGCCTTATCGTATATGTCATAACACATGATCCTAAGGAGAGATGCGAGCTTGTCTCCAGCGTTTTTGCACAGGCGCTGACAGCGCTGGCATTTGATTATAAGGCAGAGATATTTATCCTTGATAACGGCGTGAGGCTTGCCCAAAAGGGCTACATCGAAGGTTTAAAGGCAGACAGCTTTGAGCCTTTGAGTGTGATGATGAA
>CAZBSJ010000150.1:0-4683 GCA_964494165.1 uncultured Nitrospiraceae bacterium | reverse complement strand
TCTCCCTTGCCCCAAGCATGACAGAAATATTGTTTGCACTTGAGCTTGAAGATAATATAGTCGGGGTAACGAGTTTCTGCGATTATCCTGAGGAGGCAAAGAAAAAGGAAAAAATCGGAGGAATGTCAAACCCCTCTCTCGAGGCAGTTGTCTTATTAAAGCCGGATATCGTTATTATGACTACGGACGGAAATCCAAAGGAGTTTGAAGAGAGACTCCGCTCATTGAAAATAAAGACATATGTATTCAGGCAGAGACAGATGCATGAACTGCCTGAGGGTATCAGGGAATTAGGTTCAGCGCTTGGAGTTAAGGAAAAAGCTGATATGCTTTCAGGCTGGATAGCAGACTCGCTTAATAAATTCAAAACAAAAAATTTAGAATCAAAGATCCGGAAGAAAGCTCTTTTCATTGTATGGCCTGAGCCGTTGATAGTTGCAGGGCCGGGTACGGCTATAGACGAGGCGATAAAATTACTGGGGCATGAAAATATCGCGTCAAAATCAAACGCCTCGTATCCAAAGTATTCGATAGAGGAAGTCATGCACCAGTCCCCTGATATGATTTTTATTGGGAAGGGTCATGTGAACATGCATGAGGTATCAAAAGGACTTTTGCAAAGATGGAAGAACCTGCCTGCTGTGAAAAACAATTCAATATGTTATGTAAGCGATAACCTTTACAGACTTGGACCAAGAGTGATAGCTGGAATTGAGGAGTTGACTAAATGTCTAAAATAAGGTTCTCAGCTATTGTGCTGATAGTATTATTCATATCCCTGGCTGCTTTGTTCTTCGGGCCAAGGATGATTAACCCCTTTAATATGAGCGGAACAGAAAAAGAGATACTTTTCTCGATAAGACTTCCCCGTGTAATTGTTGCATTGCTTATGGGCATGGCCTTGGGTGCATCAGGCGCTGTGCTTCAGGGAATACTGAAAAATCCATTGGCAGACCCTTACATCCTCGGCATATCAAGCGGAGCATCTTTGTCAGCAGTATTAGGAATATTAGCCGGAATCAGTTTTCTGGGCGCATTCACGATACCTGTTCTTGCATTTATAGGCGCAGTAGTCACAGGGATAATTGTTGGCGCTATGGGCTGGAAAAGGGGAGGCATATGGCCGGAAAGGCTTCTGCTTGCAGGCGTAGGCCTAAGTTTTCTTTTCTCGGCAATTCTTATGCTTTTGATGAGCATATCAACTGACGAAGGGCTGAGAAGGGCAACGTTGTGGATATTCGGAGACCTCTCAATGTCAGAATGGCAGAGAATACCTTATGGAATGATATTTGTGGCATCAGGAATTTTCATATCCATGTTAAGGGCTAAGGCATTAAATGCCCTGATACTTGGAGATGAATTTGCACACAGCCTTGGCTTTACGCCGCAGAGGGAGAGGTTCACTCTGTTTATCTCGGTCGGTCTAATGACGGCAGCATCAGTTTCTTTGGGTGGGATGATAGGATTTATAGGACTGCTGATTCCGCATATGCTCAGATTTTTTACCGGCTCTGACAGCAGAATACTTGTTCCAGCCTCTGCACTCGGAGGAGGCGCGCTTTTGTGCATTGCAGACCTTATAAGCAGGTCCCTGCTTCCTCCTATGGAGCTTCCGGCCGGGATTATAACTGCCATAATCGGTGCGCCGTACTTTCTTTATTTACTGAGGAGGAAAAATGTCCTCAGCTTATAACATACTGGAATTTGACAGCATCAGCTTTTCATACGACAGACAGAAAAAATTTATAGACTCACTTGATTTCTCTGTGAGAGAAGGGGAATTTATAGGACTGCTTGGCGCAAACGGTTCAGGAAAGTCTACAATCCTTAAGCTTGCAGGCGGGTTGTTAATGCCATTGTCAGGCCGGATAAATCTCTGGAACAAGCCTTTATCGCTGTACAGAAATAAAGACAGGGCAAAGCTTTTAAGCTATCTGCCTCAGCTTCTGGATATAAATGTGCCTTTTAAAGTAAGAGAGCTTGTAAGCATGGGACTGTATCCATACGACATACCCCCTTCGATCTCTTCTGATGATGCGATAGACATGGCAGGGCTGAGGGAAAAGGCAGATACTAACATAACAAATCTCAGCGGCGGAGAAAAAAGACGGGCATTTATTGCTATGACATTGCTTCAGGGAGCCGGGCTGTTGCTTCTGGATGAGCCGCTCGCGAACCTTGATATCAAATATCAGATCGAGTTTATAAGACTTCTTAAGGAACTGAGGAGCAAGAGAAACATCTCTGTGATAATGGCGCTCCATGATATAAACATAGCCTTGCAGTTTGAAAAAGTTATGCTGGTTAAGGAAGGGCAAATACTTGGGATCGGCAAGCCTGAAAATGTCTTGACCGAAGAGTTTCTCAGAAAGGCCTTTGATGTTAGGGTTGAGATCAGGAAATCTGATACGGGAAGCACATATGTAAGTTATGAGAATAATTTTTAGATTCTTAAAGCAGGATACGGTATTTTTGCCCATTCCCTGCCTGCCGGCAGGCGGGTCGGTCTTAGATCTGCGAGGCTTTTGCCTTTACCCCCCTTTAATTCCCCCCTTATTAAGGGGGGACGAAGGGGGGTGTCTGAATATCGACAAAAAAAAATCGCTCAAATACCATATCCTGCTTTATTAAAAATTGACAACATAGAAGGAGAAATAAATGTATATATCATCCTGGAGCGGGGGTAAAGACAGCTGTTTTGCATGTTATAAGGCATTGAGGGCGGGGTATAAGGTGAAACACCTTGTGAATTTCATATCAAAGGAATATCAGAGGGTAAGTTTTCATGGTACTGAAAAGAGTCTGATAAGGATGCAGTCAGAACTTGCTGGAATCCCGTTGTACCAGAAAGAGACAACGCCGGACAATTATGAAAATGAGTTTAAAGATGCTGTTAAGAGCCTTTCTACTTTGGGGATAGAGGGAATGGTATTCGGCGATATATATCTTGATGAACACAGGCAATGGGTTGAAAGAGTATGTGATGAATTGGGAATAGAAGCGGTTGAACCTTTGTGGGGAATTAATACAGAAGAGCATCTGACTGATTTTATTGATAAGGGATTCAAAGCAGTTGTAGTAAGCGGACAGGCAAAGTTTATTGACAAAGAATGGATAGGCATGCCTGTTGACATGAATTTCCTCAGGCATCTTAAAGCAAAACCCGAAGTGGACATCTGCGGAGAAAAAGGCGAGTACCACACATTTGTTGTCAGCGGCCCTCTATTCAAAGGTGAGATAGAGATAACAGATAAGGAAGTAATAAGCAGAAACGGGTACTGGTTTCTGGATATAAGAGATTACAAAATTCTTAGATGAACAAAAAAAATATTTTTATTACAGGCGGTGCAAGAAGCGGGAAAAGTTCTTTTGCGATAACAAAGGCATCCGGGTTTAAAGGCAAAAAAGCATATATCGCAACAGCAGAGGCACTCGATGAAGAGATGGAAGAGAGGATTAAGAAACATAAGAAAGACAGAGGAGAGGATTGGGATACGTACGAGGAGCCTTTACATATCTCAAAAGTTATTGAGAAGATCGGAGATAAATATAGTGTAGTGCTGCTCGACTGCCTTACACTCTGGCTTTCAAATCTGATTATGAACAACATGGATATTGAAGAAGAGATTAATACCTTTGTCTGTTCACTATCTGCCATTCACTGCCCACTTTATATTGTTTCGAATGAGGTGGGCATGGGAATCGTTCCCGAAAATGAGATAGCGAGAAGATTCAGGGACATGGCAGGTATGCTTAACCAGGAAGTGGCAGAGAAGGCAGATGAGGTTTATATGATGGTGTCAGGGATACCCGTGAAGCTTAAAAGCGAGTAAATAGAACCAGGAACGGAGGATATATGATTTCAGAGACAAGTTTATGTATTACATATATTAACGGAAAATTTAATGAGATTGCGCAGAAGCGGTTAGATAATCTCACCAAGCCATTAGGCAGCCTGGGCAGGCTCGAGGAATTTGCAAAGAGACTGGTAGCGATTACTGAAAACACAATGCCTCTGCTTGACAAAAAGGTGATTTTTACCTTTGCAGGCGACCATGGAGTTACGGAAGAAGGTGTCTCTGCATTCCCAAAAGAAGTAACCAGGCAGATGGTTTTTAATTTCCTTAATGGAGGCGCCGGGATTAATGTGCTCGCACGGCATGCCGAAGCCGAGGTTGTTGTTATAGACATCGGTGTAGATTTCGATTTCGGAGTCATTGACAACTTAATTTCTCGAAAAGTGATGAGGGGAACAAAGAACATGCGGAAAGGCCCTGCCATGACAAGGGAAGAGGCTGAAAAATGCATTCATGCAGGAATTGAACTTGCTTATGAATATTCAAAGAAAGGATATAAGATATTTGGCACTGGTGAGATGGGAATTGGAAATACAACACCTTCATCAGCGATAGCAGCTGTTCTTACAGGGAAGAATGTCTTTGAAGTAACAGGAAGGGGCACCGGCATAGGCGATGAAGCGCTGAAAAACAAGATTGGAGTGATTGAAGATTCTATAGGTCTGAATAAACCTGACCCAAAAGATCCTATAGATGTCCTTTCAAAAGTGGGTGGCGCTGAGATTGGAGGGATTGCAGGATTGATTCTTGGGTCTGCTGCAAAAAGGATTCCGGTTGTTGTTGATGGATTTATATCAACGGCTGGCGCATTGATCGCTTATTGCAT
>CAZBSJ010000149.1:0-4691 GCA_964494165.1 uncultured Nitrospiraceae bacterium | reverse complement strand
ATTAAATGCCTCTTCATATCTGCTTTCATGCTCTTCAAGGAATTCTGCAAGCCTTGCCTGCACTGCCTCATCCACAGATACAGCAGGTTGATAAGTAATCCTCCCATCCGGCGTTCTGACAGGCTTCATCCTCAGCTGTGGATTAGCCTCCATAGCCTTTCTTAGCTCTTCGATTGCCTGTTCTTTTCCTCCTTCATATTCTTTCTGAAGTTTTTTGATGGAGTTCAGCAGGCTTTCGATTGCTGATACATTCTGTTTCTGCTTAAGGGATTCTATAGCAAGAATCCCGTCCTTTTTTTGCTGGAGATCTTCGGGGATGTTGTTCAGTCTTATCGATTCAACGATATGGATTTGCGCTTCTTTAAGCAGAGAAGGCGTGCTGCCTTTTAAGTTCTTCCACAAATCATCACGGCTCATATCGCCTTTGAAAAAAGAGGCAAGGACTGACTTCAGTTTCTCCTGTTCTTTTATTTTCTCCTTTTCTTCTGCGGTAAGGGGCTCGATTTTCCCTATTTTTTCCATCGCCTTTTCAAGCGCGCTTTTTACATTTCCCATTATTTGGTTCCTCGTTTTAATATTTTCTGATATTTTAACTTAAACCCCTGTTCATGAAAAAGTGCATTTTTGGCAGAACTGAAATGTCCTATTTAATGTCGCAGGCAATCATTGATTTAAGCAAGGGTTGGTGGTATGATAAATTCATACCATTGTGGAGGTTTGTAAATGGCAACAGCAGTTAAAAAAACCATATCTCTCCCTGCAAAACTGGCAGAGGAAGTAGAAAAGATCGCAAGCGAAGAGGGAAAAACATTAAGTGCTATTGTTCAGGAAGCTCTTCGAATCGCAAGATGCGAGAGATTAAAAGGCGAGTTTCAAGAGATTCAGGGTTACTGGAGCCGTAAAGCAAAGGACAAAGGCATTCTTACTGAAAAAGACCTTGAAAAATATCTTAAAAAGTGAAGGTAGTATTCGATACGAATATTTATGTGTCGGCCTTTGTTCTTCCGGGCAGTAAGGCAGAAAAGGCAATCTACAAAATTTTAGATGGCGAAGACACCCTTCTTATTTCTAAAGAAATAATAGATGAGACATTAACTGTGCTGTCAGGCAAATTCAGGCAGGACAGGGAGGCGATCAGCCGCACTGCCATTTTTCTTTCAGATATCGCAGAACTCGTAACACCGTCGAGAAAGATAAAAATCCTAAAGGACGATCCTGACAACAGGATTATTGAGTGTGCGGTTGCCGGCAAGGCAAGTGTTATCGTGACAGGCGATAAGAGGATGCTGGAGATGGGAAGTTATCAGGGGATATCCATCATAAGCCTTAAGGAATTCCTTGAATCCTGATTTTATGGCATGAACCAATCTGCTTGAAGCTAAATATTGTAGCTTTCAATAATCCCGCGTAACTTATGCTGCTGCAGCATAATAATATAGTATCAAAGGCTTATGCGGCATGGGGGTTGCTTCACTAAGGAACCTCTTTTGATTTTGTCCTTGACAGTCGCCTATAAATCCTATATATTTCAAATAATTAGCGCGGTTAATTATGTTTACAAAAGTCTCGACTGAAGGCCGGATAGAGATTGTCGAAGCATTGGCAAAAGAGATATGGCCTGAACACTACACCCCTATTATCGGCAAGGCACAGGTGGAATACATGCTCGAAAGGTTCCAGTTAAAGCAGGCGATTTTGGAGCAGATAAAGGCCGGAGCCCGATATTTTTTAATCGAAGAAGGCGGTCAATTTATTGGATATATAGGCTTTCAATTAAAAGGCGATGAAATATTTTTGAGCAAGATTTATGTAAAATCTTCACATAGGCTTAAGGGTTATGGAAAGAAGGCCATCCAGTTTCTTGAAAAAATTGCAAAAAATGAGGGGATGAAAAAAATCGTGCTGACTGTAAATAAGAATAATAAAATTGCAATCAGGGCATATGAAAAGACCGGCTTTAAAAATATCGGTTCAATTGTCCAGGAAATCGGGGGTGACTTTGTAATGGATGATTATAGGATGGAAAAGAGTGTTTGATGTTTCGCTTCTGTAGAATGCAAGACAAATTCGCTACAGTAAAAGTTATAGAGTCCTTACAAAAAACTTTAGGATATAGTATATTTTAGGCAATTATCGGGAATTACGATGTTTCGTATATTAAATGCTCAAATTAGTACAAAAATTATAAACAAGGATGTTACTCATGCCTGAAGCCATCATTGTTTTAGTGGGTATTCTAATTGCTGTGTATTTCTTTGCTCGCAGGTCTCAAAAGGAAAAAACAAAAAACGAACTGAAGGTTGCGCCGCCTGCTAAAACTGCTCATGCGAGACAAGTTACCGTAGAAGAGGTCGCTCGCTCTCAACATGCCGCTCAACTTCCAGAAATGCCTCTACCAATCACCGGCGCTACAGACGATAACATGAATAAAGCTAAAGAAATTATGAAGGCATCAGCAAGCAAAGGAGAAAACCCGAGACATATCGGCGGCAAAATTGCTGCGACATTATCACCTTTTCAGTGGGAAGACTTTGACATATGGGTAAAGCGGTTCCGCGAGGCTGGCGAATGGCCGCCGCTATGGGATGATGTTGCTGAATATTTTTACGCCCAAGAGGATGCGACCGTCGAAGAGTTAATTGCTGCACTGAAAAAAGATGTTCTCTTACAGTTGGCTGAGAAGAAAGGCATTACTTTAAAAAAATCGGCAAAAAAGGAGGAAATGTTGTCGGTTTTAAATGCATCTTTGAAAGATGCCGACCGCCAGGATGTTTTGGCATTGCTTTATCCGGATGGTGACAAGGCACTACATAGGGCGAAAAGCGAATTATTGGGACATACTGAGATGGCTCTTTCTGTTGAGAAAGTAAAACTCACTGATTGGCAGAAATGGGGCACAAAATTTGTTGAAATCGGGACAACTCCTGATAGTTGCTCGTGGTGCTTAAAATACGCAGGCAAGAAAATGAAAATTGAAACACTGATTAATAAACAGATACCGCCAATTCATCCGGGGTGTCGGTGCAGTATTCTTCCGGCGGATGATTGAAGAAGACGGGAAATATAGAAGAAAATAAACAGCCGCATTTAACAGCAAAATCGAGGCGACAGGGAATAAACTTGGCGGGTTTTTAGAGGCTGGTTTTCCCTGCGTCTCATTTAACTCGGTATATGTAAAAAAGGAGATACGGTCAATGGATATCGACATATATTTCTCTAACCAAAAAGATGCGTTACTTTTGAAGCATGAGACTCCTGCTGGAATATCACTTACGATGCCGGATATCGTCATCAGAAAAGATTTTGGTGCCCCCGGCATCGCCGTGTCTGTTGTGGTCGGAATTGCCACCGGAATTCCTTCGAGTTTTGTTGCATCGTGGCTTTACGACAAACTCAAACATCACAAATCCCGTCAGATTCGCATAAACCGAAAGGAAATAGACTTTTCTCAGGGAGAAATTACTAAGATCATTGAAGAGACCATAAAGATAAAAGAATAACGTTGGAACCAACGCGAGAACTGCAATGATCCCGACAAGACCAATTTCAGGATAATAACGTCTGAACATGGAGGTCGTAAAAAAATGAACGGACAATATTTTATTGAAAACAACTTTCAAATTTTTGGACCGCATGGCTTCACCCAATACTACATAGTTGCTAATCATATCTTCGGACCCAACGCAGCGTATACTCATTATTGGATAAATGAGGTCAACAATCTCATTGTTTCACCAAATGGTGCCGACTCTGGTTTCTGGATCGAAAACGGTCGTATTTACGGAACCGGTCAAGCCCCGTGGCTTTCATGATTGCATTTCTTTTCCACAGTGAAAGAGATAAACGAAAAGGTTTCATCGTCCTTATTGTATCCATGCACGTTCCCGATGCTCATGATTGACCAACCTGCCTTTTCGATAATGTCGATGAGATCGTTTGCATCACTTAATGCTTGCTTGTGGTTGTTGTTCATGACTTTTAGTTCCTTTCAAAGGAAGAATTGAAATAACCTGCGGCTCGACTGCGACGCGCCAAAGGCGGCGCGTCAGCCGCGCGTTTTCAAATCCCTTCCACAAATCAAAATAACAAAATCAAAGTTTCCGCTAGAAATCTTCACTACTAAACTTGACCACATTGGACAAGAAATCCACAAATAAACTAAAATCAATCATCACAAATAGAGGAACTGGCAGACCTGCATGAGAAGCGAGAGTGGCGGAACTGGCAGACCTGCCTGCCGTCACCTGTCTGCCGATAGGTAGAGGCAGGCCTGTCTGCCGGCAGGCAGGCGCGCGCAAGAGATGTATAATGTATTATGTGTATGCTCTTAAAAGTTTAGGCCGAAAATATATTTATGTTGGCTTAACAGACAACATACAGAGAAGAATAGCTGAACATAATGGTGAAAAAGAAAAAACAACGCGTGCCTATGCTCCGTTTAAAGCAATTTTGATCGAAACATACGATACCAGGTTGGAAGCAAGAAAAAGAGAGAAATACTTAAAATCGGGTGTAGGGAAAGAGTATTTGAAATCGTTGTAAACTAAGCGAGAGTAGCAAAACTTCCTAACCTGCCTACCGTCAGGCAGGCGCGCTTGAGAAGCGAGAGTGGCGGAACTGGCAGACGCGCTGGACTTAGGATCCAGTGGGTAACACCGTAGGGGTTCAACTCCCCTCTCTCGCACCAATCT
>CAZBSJ010000148.1:0-4721 GCA_964494165.1 uncultured Nitrospiraceae bacterium | reverse complement strand
TAAGATACATCTTCAGATATTAGAAACTTCAGCATTTCCCTGCTCGGCTTATTATTGTTGCAGTAAGGCCGCATACCTCATATAATGTTATCAGTGCCATGCCTGCTGAAAAGATTCTCATAGTAGAAGACGAAAAAAAGATATCAGATATCATTAAGTCCTATTTTGAGAAAGAGGGATTTGATGTAACCGTTGCAGAAACAGGCAGTAAGGCCCTCCAGCTTATTAAAGAGCGCTTTGACCTCATTATCCTCGACCTTAAACTGCCTGATATTGACGGTGAGGAAATATGCGGTTCGATAAGAAAAATATCCGATGTCCCGATAATAATGCTCACAGCCAAAAGCTCTGAGGACGAGCGTGTAAAAGGCCTGGGCTTAGGCGCAGACGATTATGTTGTGAAGCCGTTCAGTACCCGTGAGCTTGTTGCGAGGGTAAAGGCCCGTCTCAGACGAACAAAGAAATCTGATGGAAAAGTGTTATCTTTCAATGGCGGTGCATTGAAAATAGATACGCTTTCGATGGAGGTCAAAAAAAAAGGGAAGGCGGTTCCATTTACCTCAACAGAGTTCAAGATACTCCTGAGCATTGCAGAAAGGCCTAATATCGTTTTCAGCAGGGAACAGCTTGTTAATATCGTACAGGGCTATGACTTTGAGGGATATGAAAGGGTGATCGATGCGCATATCAAAAACATCAGGCACAAGATAGAAGATGAGGCTCAGGAGCCTATGTTCATAAAAACTGTGTACGGAGCAGGTTATAAATTTATCGGGGTGCCAGACTGATGAAAACAAGGATATTCCTCGCATTTCTGGCAGTGATTCTGGCGGCATTGCTCTCTAACTTTATCTTTGAATGGCTGATAATCAGGGACTTTGACAATTATGTAAGCGGGGTCAGGGAAGACCAGTTTTACTGGGTGCTGTCATCTGTTGAAGGCAGTTACTCTGAAGGAAAATGGGACAGAACCTTTCTCTCAGAATCCATACACTGGGCAATGATGCTTGGCCTTGATGTAAGGGTGCTTAACGACAGGAGAGAGGAGATTATCTCATCCCATGACGTAATGCTCTCTTTGCCTGATTCCATGAAGAAGCGAATGCAGGATCTCTTCCACGTGCACTCACATGAGGCTGAGGGTGAATTTACTGAATATCCTTTGTATGAAAAAGGTAAAAGGATCGGGACAATGCTGTCAAGGCCGTTTCAGAAAAAAGAGCTGAAAGAGAAAGAGGCGGCATTTAAGAAAAGGACAAGGAATTTTCTTCTGGTCTCATTTTTCATCGCAGGCGGGGGCTCTCTTTTAATCGCGCTTTTATTAAGCCTGTATCTTTCGAGGCCTGTAATGAAGCTTAAAGCAGCGGCTGAAAAAATAGCCGGGGGAGATTTCAGTGCAAGGACCGGCATCCGTTCAAAGGATGAGGTGGGAAGTCTTTCAGAGACATTTGACAGGATGGCTGAGTCTTTGCAGAAGGAAGAGGCGCTGAGAAAACATCTTTTTTCCAATATAGCGCATGAATTAAGGACTCCCCTTACAATACTGAAAACGCATGTCGAGGCCATATCAGACAATGTCCTGGACAAAGAGCAGGGACTGGAAAATATCAGAAATGAGATCGAAAGGCTGATTAAACTCGTTAAAGGAATAGAGGACATCACAGAGGCAGAGGCCAGTTTTTTCACGACCGGCGAAACAGCTGAAATAAATCTCAGGGATTTTTTAACAGGGATAAGAAATGAGATGCTCCCTTCTTTCAGAAAAAAAGGTCTCGATCTTACGATTAAAAGTGAAGGAGATATCCTTGTCCGTGCAGATGTAGAAAAGCTGGAAAAAATATTAAGGAATATAATTTCCAATTCCTTAAAATTTACAGAAAAGGGCAGCGTTACGATTGGTTATGGCAGGGAAGGAAAAGATTTCTTTATTGAAGTAGAAGATACAGGCAGGGGGATTCCCGAAAAACAGCTTCCATTAATATTCAGCCGTTTTTACAGGGGCGAAAAACCTGATGAAAAAGGATTGGGTTTGGGCCTGGCTATCGTGAAGGAGCTGGTCCAGGTTATGGACGGCAAAATTGAGGTAAAGAGCCAGGAAGGCAAAGGAAGCATATTCAGGGTTGTCCTGCCTTATTCAGATATCAGGAAATAATTTTTCAAAGCTGCAATAGATTCTCAGTCAATAATTTTTTACTCATAATCAAATCTTCAAAAAATCTTCACAATCTTTGATTATCTTTTAACCATGAGAGTGTTCATGGTTTTAGTATTTGCATTGTTCCTGTCTTTGCCATACGCCGCAGGCTTTGAGAAAAACGAAAAGCAATCTACGGCTTATGAAGGCCAGCTTTCTTTTTGCGGAGAATACGGTTACTGCAGAAAACAGGTCAGCCATGATGAGGCAATTATCGCCCTGGAAAAGCACTACAGCAAGAAGAATATGACTGTTCAGGTTATAAATAAAGAAGACAGGTTCATAGAGGCTGATATCTATAAGGGAAAAGACCTTGTTGACAGGATAGTCCTGGACTGCAAGACCGGCAAGATAAGGTCGAGGTACTGATTTTGAACTTATGCTTTAAAGAAAATAAAGATGCAATTCACAATTTCTTCAAAATTTGTTGGTAATGTTATTTAATGGCAGGAGGTGAGCTATGAGGATGAAAGTATTGATTTTGTGGTTAACGGTTATTTCTCTGGGGTTTGCCTTTGGAGCAAGCCCGGTTATGGCTGACAATCCGCAAATGGACGAATCCCTCAGGATGGGGGAGAAAAGACAGACCCTGGATCCTAATATCTTTTCAGACAATCCAACTATAAAAAAGGCCTATGAAATAGCAAAGAAAATATCCTGGGTACTGGACAGCATATACTGCTACTGCTTCTGTGAGGAGTCCCCGGTCTTCAGGCATAAGAGCCTTTTAAGCTGTTATGTTGATAATCATGCTGCAATGTGAGATATTTGTCTTGGGGAGGCCCTGCGGGCCTTCGAGCTTTACCAGAAGGGTTATCCGGTAAAAAAGATAAAAGAGATGGTCGAAAAAGAATACAAACGATAGGAGGCAGATATGAAAAAAATTGTTGTTTTCAGTTTTATTTTCCTGTTGGTCGCAGGAATCGCTTATGCAAAAGACTATGAAGTAAAGAAAAAGGCCGGCGGATACGATATCGAGATAAAGATAGATAAAAATCCTCCGGTTGTCGGAGATAACAACATTAAAGTAGAAGTAAAGGATTCTGCCGGCAAGTATGTTACAGACGCAAAGGTAAAAGTCGAATATTCTATGCCTGCAATGCCCGGGATGCCGCCGATGAATTATAAGACAGATACAGAGCTGAAGGGCAATGAATATAAGGCCAGGATGAACCTGTCAATGTCAGGGCCGTGGAATATAGCCGTAAAGATTACCAGGGCCGGTAAAACAACAACAGTAAAATTCAATGTGGACGCGCGATAAAAAGAAAAGGGACAAGGGAGTACACGAGAAAAGGGGCAAGGGGTTTTTATCATCTTTCCCCCTTTTTTTCTTACTTGCTGCCTGCTCCCTGCTGCTTGCTGCTAACTTTGCCTTTGCAGAAGATCTCGGTCTGCAATGGCTTATTGACGAGACCCTGCAGAAGAATCCGGATCTGATAGCAGCAGGATTAAAGATCGATACAGCAAGATATAAAATCCCACAGGCTGAAAGCCTTCCTGACCCTATGTTCATGTTCGGATATCAGAATGAGGGCTACGAGAGATATACATTCGGTGAAATGCCTGACGCACAATGGATGTTTTCAATATCACAGATGTTCCCTTTTCCGGGAAAGCTTTCGTTAAAAGGGGAGATGTCGCTTAGGGATTCTGAAAGCATTAAGGCTCAATACGATTATGCCAGGCTTGTATTAATAGCAAGGATAAAAGAGCTGTATTATGATCTTTTCCTTGTTTACAAAGATATCGATTTGATAAAAGAGAAGACTGCGCTTTTTCAAAGGATAGAGGATGCAGCGCTTGCAAGATATTCGGCAGGCATGGCGCAGCAGCAGGATGCAATAATGGCGCAAATCGAAAAGTATATGCTTATTGAGAGAGAAGAGATGCTCAGGCAGAAAAAAGATGCGATTGAGGCAATGCTGAATGCCTTAATATCAAGAGATGTGACTTCTCCATTGGGAAGGCCTGCAGAGCCTGCCTATGTTTCATTCCTGCCTGAGATGAATGAGCTTATTAAGATAGCGCATGAGAATTCTCCCCAGCTAAAGGCTAAGGCAAAGATGGTTGAGGCTGCTGATGCAAAAGTAAGAATGGCAGAGAGGGAATATTATCCTGACTTCACTTTAAGCGCAAGCCTTTTTAAGAGAAGGGGGGAGTTTGAGGACATGTGGAGCCTGACGACGGCAATCAATATCCCTATCTTCTACAAGACAAAGCAGAGGATGGCAGTCTTTGAGGCGGGTTCCGCATTATCAGAAACAAGGCAAGAGCTTGAGGCAACAAAGCTGATGATAGCATCAGCCATCAGAGAGAACTATTCGATGCTCAAAACAGCTGAGAGGCTGATGGGATTATACAAGGAAGGCCTTGTCTCTAAAACCTTTCAGAATTATGAATCGGCTGTCTCAGGCTATATATCAGGGAAAGTAGAAGTAATGACAGTAATGACAAGGCTGAAAGCTCTGGTGGACTATGAACTGCTTTACTGGACACAGTTTGCTGAAAGGGAAAAGGCATCTGC
>CAZBSJ010000147.1:0-4787 GCA_964494165.1 uncultured Nitrospiraceae bacterium | reverse complement strand
TTAAGTTGCAGTTCACGGGTTTTGAGGGTGTTTCCTGATATGTTTAAATGTGAGGCTTTTTATTTTCCATCACGGAATTGGAGATGCTTCCATAAATAAAATGCTTCAATTTTGCGGTATTAAAGCGAATTTGATATCTTCTTTATCTCTTCCAGTTTCTTCGATGCCCTGCCGGAATCAATCGCATCTATTGCTATCTCAACGCCGTCTTTAAAGTCCTTTGCCTTTCCGGCAACAACAAGGGCTGCTGAAGAGTTGATAAGCACAACTGCGCGCTTTGCTCCCTTTTCTCCGTTCAGAATAGAATGCGTCATGCTTGCGTTGATGTTTTTGTCGCCTCCTATGAGGTCTTCCATCCTGCCTCTCTGAATGCCAAAGTCTTCGGGCGAGATGTAAAAGTTCTCAACTTTATTATTTGTGCATCTTGATACACGGGTCCCGTCAGTTAAGGTTATCTCATCAAGCCCGTCTTCGCCGTGAACAACCATTGCGTCCTGCGCTCCGAGATTTCCGAGAACCATTGCCAGAGGCTCTGTGAGTTTATCTGCAAACACGCCGAGTATCTGTTTTTTTGCGCCTGCAGGATTAGTGATAGGCCCCAGTATGTTGAAAATAGTCCTTACACCCATCTCTCTTCTTGGCCCGATCGCATATTTCATGGCCGGATGGAACAAAGGTGCAAAGAGAAATCCGAACCCTGTCTCAAAAAGGCATTTCTCGACTTTATCAGGAGAAAGGTCAATCTTGATGCCCAGAGCCTCGAGAACGTCAGCGCTCCCTGACTGGCTTGAGACTGAACGGTTGCCATGCTTTGCAACAGGCACGCCGCACGCAGAGACCACGATTGAAGTGGTTGTAGAAATATTAAATGTATGCGACATGTCGCCGCCTGTGCCGCAGGTATCAAGCACGCCTTCAGGCGCTTTGATAGATGTAGCCTTTTCTCTCATTATCCTTGCCGCGCCGGTTATCTCCTCAACAGTCTCGCCTTTTATCCTGAGCGCAGTAAGAAAAGACCCTATCTGTGCGTCTGTTGCCTTCCCCTCCATTATCTCTTTCATGCATTCAGCCATCTCAGCCTCAGAGAGATTTATGTTGGTGATCAGCAGATTAATCGCCTCTTTTATCATGTCCCCTGTATTCTCCTTTATTAGGAAAGCTGGGAATAATTTTATCATAATAATTGACATATTTCTATTTTTTATGTTATTACTTATAGGCTTTTCGCCACTTAACCCCCAAAGGAGGAAGTCAATAATGGCTCTCGCAACCTTCAAAGGTGGCATACATCCGTCTGATAGAAAAGAACTAGCAGCCAGCAGACCTATCATTGATGCAAAATCTCCGAAAAGAGTTGTAATCCCGCTAAGTCAGCATCTCGGCGCGCCGTGCAAACCAATAGTCTCGATCGGCCAGGAAATAAAAAAAGGCCAGGTAATTGGTGAGCCGGGCGGCTTTGTATCGGCTGCTGTCCATTCATCTCTGTCAGGAAAGGTCATTGCAATAGGTGAATTCCCTAACGCAATGGGCAAGATGGTGCCTTCAATAGTAATAGAAAATGACGGGAAAGAAGAATGGACAAATCTGAAAGATAATCCTGATTATATGAAACTCTCAGCTGATGAGCTGAAGGAGAAGATAAAATCAGCAGGCATTGTGGGAATGGGAGGCGCGGCATTCCCCACTTTGGTAAAGCTTTCCCCTCCAAAGGAAAAACCGATTGACATGGTTATCATAAACGGCGCTGAATGCGAGCCATATCTTACTGCTGATTACAGGTTAATGATAGAAAAACCCAAAGAGGTCATCGAAGGATTAAAGATCATAATGAAAGTCCTCGGTGTGGTTAAGGGCTTTGTCGGCATAGAAAACAACAAGCCTGAGGCCATCGAAAAGATGAAAGAGGCTGCAAAGAATGAACCTAATATAGATGTATACAGCCTTGAGGTGAAATATCCGCAGGGCGCTGAGAAGATGCTGATTAAGGCCTTAACAGGCAGGGAGGTCCCTCCGAGAGGGTTACCTATGGATGTAAAGGTCGTTGTACATAATGTGGGAACAGCACTCGCAGTTTACGAGACAGCCAGATACGGCAAACCATTAATAGAACGAGTGGTAACTGTTACGGGAGAAGGGATAAATAATCCTTCGAACCTGATGGTAAAGATAGGCACATTGGTCTCTGACCTCATAGAACAGTGCGGAGGATTCAAAAGCGATGTGGCTAAGGTAATATCAGGCGGGCCTATGATGGGCTTTGCG
Source organism: uncultured Nitrospiraceae bacterium (assembly GCA_964494165.1). GTDB lineage: Bacteria > Nitrospirota > Thermodesulfovibrionia > Thermodesulfovibrionales > UBA1546 > CAZBSJ01. Next base: position 2,525 of record CAZBSJ010000147.1, on the reverse strand, counting down.
CTTCCATCGCTTGATGTTGCAGTAACAAAAGGCACATCCGGAATACTAGTAATACCGGAAGAAGGCGTAATACATGCCGAAGACTTCGGCCCGTGCATAAGGTGCAGCAGGTGCATTGATATATGTCCCATGGGACTTATGCCTTCAATGCTGAGCATATTATCAGAAAAAGGTTTTTATGAAGAGGCAAAGGACTATAATCTCTTTGACTGTTTCGAGTGCGGATCCTGTGCCTTTGTCTGCCCTTCAAAGAGACCCATAGTACAGCTCGTAAGATTGGCAAAATCACAGGTAAAACCATGAGAAAAGTGTCCGTGACAGTTAACAGTGTCGGTTACTGACACAGATACTAATCACTGATACTGATTTTGGAGGATAGATGGCAGATCTAAAGAAAGAACATGAACTGTTAGTTACAGCAAGCCCCCACATCAAGAGCGAAGAGACCACAAGCCACATTATGTGGACAGTGAATCTGTCCCTTCTGCCAGCAATGCTTATGGGGCTATATTATTTTGGTCCCAAGGCGCTTTTTATTACAGCGCTATGCATTATTTCATCAATTCTTTCAGAATATTTCTATCAGAAAGGGCTGAAAAAGAAGATAACCATAAGCGACGGCAGCGCTTTTTTAACAGGGCTTTTGCTCGGCATGAACCTTCCTGCATCGCTCTGGTCGCTTAACCCGTTTACCTTGCATGTGCCGATAATCGGCTCGTTCGTTGCAGTAGTCATAACAAAACAGCTTTTCGGAGGACTCGGATACAATGTATTTAATCCTGCGCTAATAGGCAGGGCATTTTTGCTTATATCATTTCCAAAGGCAATGACCATCTGGACACAGCCTGAGGCAGCGCTTCTAGCATTTGATGCAAAAACCACTGCAACCCCTTTGGGAATATTAAAGGAAGAAGGAATCGGCAAGCTGATTGAGGTATTCGGTGACAAGGCAAATCTTTATACACAGCTTTTTATCGGCCACAGGGCAGGTTCCATAGGCGAGACATCCGCAATAGCCCTGCTGATAGGCGCAGCATTTCTCATATATAAAAGATACATAACATGGCATATCCCGGTATCCTTCCTTGGAACAGCGGCGATCCTTGCATGGATGTTCGGAGGTAAAAATCCAGAGACAGGCAGCATTATATTATTTGCAGGAGACCCCTTATTACATTTAATTAGCGGCGGTATGCTGCTTGGCGCATTCTTTATGGCAACTGATTATGTGACCTGCCCGTCAGTAAGAAAAGGCCAGATACTCTTCGGCATAGGATGCGGTTTTCTCACAATGCTGATAAGAATTAAGGGCGGATATCCTGAAGGCGTAATGTTCGCTATTCTTATAATGAACTGCTTCTCGCCATTGATTGACCGCGGCTTTAAGTCAAAGGTCTTTGGCGCGGTCAAACCGGTAAAGGAGAAAAAATAATGACTGGCAAAGATATTATAAAGATAACCCTGAACCTTGTAGTCATTTACCTCATCGGAGGGCTCATCCTTGCGGTTGTTTATGCAAAGACATCTCCGATAATCTTCAAAAATGAACTCATTAAGAAACAAAACGCTTTAAAGGCGCTGATGCCTGACGCTGACACAGTTGATAAGGCAGGCGACTGGACCATACACAGAAAAAAATCTGAATATTTCATTGCTAAAAAAGGCAACGAGACAATAGGCTACGTAGTACAGTCTTTCGGCAAAGGGTATTCAGGCTACATCAACACATTCATCTCTGTCGACAAAAACTTTAGGATACAGAAGATAGAAATACTCGGCCATACAGAAACGCCGGGATTGGGCGACGAGATAGAATACGATTACTTCAAGGACCAGTTTAAGGGAAAAGACATAGACCACCTGAAGGTTCTGAAGACCGAGACAACAGAATACATACAGGCAATTTCCGGAGCAACTATTTCTGCAAGGGCAGTCGCTGAAGATGCTGTAAAGAACGGAGTTGCCTTCCTTATAAAAACTTCAAAAGAAGGGGGAATAAAAAGTGTCTCAACTGAACACAATAAGTAACTGGGAACTGATCAAAAGCGGCATTGTCAAAGAAAATACCATATTTAAGCTCGCGCTGAGCCTTTGCCCTTCTATTGCTGTGACAAACAATCTGAGAAACGGCGTCTTAATGGGCGTTGCAGTATTATTCGTTCAGGTAATGGTCAACATTACCATTTCTTTAATGAGGAATTTCATCCATTCGAAGATAAGACTTCCCATCTTCATGCTTGTCATTTCCGGATGGGTTACAGTCACTGACATGTCCATGGCTGCATTTGCGCCTGATGCATACAGACAGATGGGGCTATATATACAGCTCATCGTTGCCTTTGCATCAATCCTTGCAAGGGCAGAGATGTTTGCGAGTAAAAACAAGATAATGCCTGCGATGTCTGACGGAATCGGGATGGGAATCGGTTTTCTTTTCGCACTTACTGTAATAAGTTTCTTCAGAGAACTCATAGGCAAGGGTTCATTATGGGGAATGGCAATTGCAAACACAAAACCATTGCTCA
>CAZBSJ010000146.1:0-4798 GCA_964494165.1 uncultured Nitrospiraceae bacterium | reverse complement strand
TTTATTAAGGGGGAATAAAAAAGGATTACCCATTTAAAGTGAGAAAGAACCAAGAAATTAAAGTATCAATTTGTCAGTCCCCACCCTGATGGAGTACCTTTTAAGTGCCATGCCGTCAATACGGCATATAATTTTAATTTTTCTTTAACCCTTTTATTAAGCGACAAAGAGGCAGCATAGACGATGAAATATACAAAAACAGACATAAAAACCTTTAAGATCAACCCGGTCTTCAGAAGATTCAGAGATAGGCGTCCATAATTCTTCTTAAAAAAAGTGTATCTTGACTTCCAATACTCAATCCTCGCTCTTACATTAACCTTACCAGCACTTTGTCCCTGAAGATGATATATTTTCGCATCCGGATGGTGAAATATCATCCATCCCTTCTTTCTCATCCTCACGCACCAGTCAGTCTCTTCAAAAAAGAAAAAATAATCTTCGTCCATCAGCCCAACGTCATCTATAGCATCACTTCTTACGATCATGCAAGCTCCGATAATTGATTCGACCTCCACGGGTTCTTTAAAATTATTTTCCTTGCCATGGTATTTGTGAGGAAATAATCTTCTCAACAGGCTTTTGTTCAACAGCTCTGTAGCAAGAGACGGGATATTTGCAATAGAATTCTGTTTTGAATCATCTGCATTAAGAAGCTGTCCTCCACATATGCCTATACCTTTATTTTTATCCATGAATTCTACAATATTCTCTATAGCGCCTTCGGTCAGAACAGCATCGCTATTAAGCAATGCGGCATATCTGCCATTCATCTGACTTAGCGCCTGATTATTCGCCTTTGCAAAGCCCAGATTGTTTTTATTCTCTATAAGTCTGACGTCCGGAAATAGTGTCTTTATTGCTTCAACACTGCCGTCAGAACTGCCATTGTCAACGATAAAAATCTCTATCGCAAGTGTTTTTATTGTTTTATAGACTGATTCAACACATTTCAAAAGCAGGTCACGCGTATTCCAGTTGACAATTATAACTGATATGTCTTTATTCATTAACATAGCTCACAGCATTTAAAATTTCAGCATAGTTCCTCTCCCACGGTAAAAGTTCTGCCCGCATCCTCGCCTTTTTACCGGATTCAATTCTTCTTGTTTCGGAAAAATAATATGCTATTCTGTCAGCCATTATACCTGTTTCATACGGATCACTGATTACAAAACCTTCTTGCCCGTCTGTTATGAGTTCTCCAGCTCCATTATAATTGGTCGTAATAACAGGGAGACCACATGCGAGCGCCTCAAGGCAAACATTGGCAAAGGGATCATAAAAAGTGGGATGAACAAAGATGTCAGCAGCTGCGAAAAGTCTTTCAGGGTTCTTTACCTGTCCGGCGAAAATAATATTCCGGATGCAACCTGATTTTTCGGCTAATTTCATGTATTTCCTCGTATTTCCCCTGCCTGCTACTATTAGCCTAAAACGCGCATTGGTATTTGTTCTTAAAACAGAGAGAGCTTTAATCAAACAATGCAATCCTTTTAATCTGAAATTATTTGCGACAAATAGCAACACTATTTCTTGATTGTCAATATTGTATAGATTCCTTGTCTCCCCTCTGAACTTCTCTTTGTTGTCAGGCGTGAATCTGTGAAGATCAACACCATTATAAACCACTTTTATTTTGCCCTCCGGCAACCCGTGAAATCGAATTATATCCTGTTTGATCATGTTTGAATTGGTTATTACAAGCTTCAGTTTCCTGCTTCTATAAACTCTACTGTCAACGTAAAATCCTGCCATATTAGCAGGTGATATGCGTCTGATTATCATATTAAGCCACCTGAGAAAACGATTATCTATAGACTTGAGGTTTTGAATAAACCATCCACTTTCAGTTCCGCCTCCGGGCCGGTAAATATCCGCAAACCAGGTGCCTCCGAAACCTATTATAATATCAATTTCAGCACTGCGCAGGAGCTTTTCGCTCCTGTATGGAAATGAGAGCACCCTCATGAATTTCGGATATTTTATGATTTCAACTTTGTGGGGACTTGTGTATTCCGGATGACCATTTAACAGTCCGGAGAATACGTGAACTTCATGGCCATTCTTGAAAAGTTGATGGGCAAAATTATTTGCATAGCCTTCACCGCCCCCTTTTGAAGCGGAAAAGTTTTCGATATTTAACGCTATTTTCACCTTTGCTTTTTTGCTCTGAGTTGCTGTTCATAAAATGTTTCTATATCTGCTGCCTGCTTTTCTATCGAAAAATCATGTTCAGCCTTTATTCTGGCAGCTTTTCCTATTTTAACGCGGAGGTTTTTATCATTAGTGAGTTTTAAAATCAGATCCGAAAGTGTTTCCGCGCTATTATCAAATATAAAACCGCTTTCCCCGTCATCTATCATATCCGACAGCATTCCCGTATTATTCGCTATGACCGGCTTGCCCATTGCCATTGCTTCGCGCATCGCCCTCCCGGTTCCGTCAGAGCCGGCTATCAAAAAAACAAAAATGTCCATGCACGCAAGGGCATCTATATAATCGTCAGAGAGGTATCCAGCAACTATGACATTTTTTTCGAGGTTAAGCCGTTTTACAGGTTCATACACAGTTTCTTTCATTTTACTGCTGCTGCCAAGTAAGAGCGCCTTGACATTCGGTATCTTAGCTATAACTGACGAAAAGGCTTCGAAGAACATATCCATCTTCCTGTATTTCTGAAACCTTGTGACTATGCCAATAACAATGTCTTTTTCGTGAATTCCGAATTTTTTCCTCATATCCCTGAACCGGCTTTCAGGATTAAAGACATTAGAGTCAACAGCAGGCATTATCTTCATCACGTCATTTTCCGGAATGCCAAACTCCTCGATGAGTTTCCGTCTGGATTTCGTTGAAAATGTAATAATGCCGTCAGTAAGATTTTTCAGCAAAAGCCTGTTGCCAAAAGTTAGCTTGAAGGGGTCGCGCTTATGATCAGTCCTGATAATAACCGTTTTACTGGACGTCAAACGGCAGGCAATGCTGCCAATGACATGATCATGCGTAAGGTGAGCATTGACGATTTCGATTTTTTGCTCGCTAATAAAGTTTTTTAACCTCCTGACGTCTTCAATATTATCGCTAATATTGAAATATCTGTTCAATGTAAAAATATCAGTGCTGCTGACATTGCGTTCTACAGCAAATCTTCCAATAGTTTCAGGAACATCATGGGGCGGTCTTCTGTAAGCAAATATCACATTGTGCCCTCGCTCCTGCAATTTTTTGCACATGTTCAGAACAGGATCAGCCGGGCCTGTCCATCGCCAGTCGCTGTATAAATTAAGGATGTTCATTAATTGATTATGTATCTATATGGTCTGACTATGCAGATTAAAACCTGTTCATAATTTCAACGATTCTTATTATTTCTTCACTTGTATGAAAAAATGATATTGGAAGACTTAAAGTGCTTCTATGTATCTCTTCCGAAATCGGGAAATAATCACTGTCCAATACTCCGTCAAGTGCCTTTTGACGATGCGGCGGCACTGGATAATGAATGTCTGTGGCAACGCCATTTTCAGCGAGATATCGTTTAAGTTTATCCCTCTCAGGATGTCTCACGTTAAAAATATGATAAACGTCGAAATAATCATTATGCAAAACTGGCTTAATATAATCATCCTTTAACCCTTCCAGATAAATCCTTGCAAGGAATCTTTTATGATCAATAATATCATCGAGATTCTTAAGTTTTACAGAAAGAATGCCAGCCTGTATCTCGTCAAGCCTCGAATTGTAGCCTATAAGGTCGTTATAGTATTTTTGGCCTGAACCATAATTTCTGAGCTTCTTTATTTTCTCATATATATCAACGTTATCGGTTAACACGGCACCGGCGTCTCCAAGCGCCCCCAATATCTTTGTTGGATAGAAACTGAACGCTCCAGCATGTCCAAAACTGCCTGTTTTTCTGTTTTTATACATAGCACCATGAGATTGGGCACAATCTTCAATTAATATCAACTTATGCCTCTTTACTATCTCCGTTATGCTGTCCATATCACAAGACTTGCCATAAAGATGGACAATAGTTACAGCCACTGTTTTTTTTGTAATCTTTTCCTCTATTTTTGCAGGGTCTATGTTACAGGTTCTAATATCCGGCTCAACAAGCACCGGCTTTAAACCGCAATGCAATATGGAAATAATTGTCGCAATAAATGTATTGGATGGAACAATTACTTCACTTCCAATTTCAAAATCAAACGCTCGAAGCGATAAAATCAATGCATCGAGCCCTGAAGCAACACCAACGCTATATTTTGTTCCGATGTATTCGCTAAAATCCTGTTCAAATCTTGAAACATTTTCTCCAAGAATAAACCAGCCACTTTCCAGTGTTTTTTTTAAACTGATTTCTAATTCTTTAAAGAATGGTTCATTAACTTTTCTCAGGTTTTCATACTCTATCATTCGTATCCCTCATCAATATAATCGTTGATGTCGTAATGTTCCGAAGCCAGCACAAGCAAAATCGCATCATGGCTGAAATCGCTCATAGTATGCCAGTCACGCGGCTCAAGCAAAAGGCACTTATCGGGGCTATCAAGAATAAATGTTTGCTTAACAACGCTGTCATCAACAAAAATATTACAACTACCGCGAAGGCAGACTAATGCCTGAATATTTTTTTTGTGCCTGTGGCCAGCCCGAATTGCTTCTGGCGGAACGTCATAGATATAATAAACCCTTTTTATTTCGAAAGGAATATCCTTATCAATTACGGATAGGCATCCCCTTGAGTCGCTGAATGTGTTTAATCCAATAATGTATGGCATAATTATATATT
>CAZBSJ010000145.1:0-4807 GCA_964494165.1 uncultured Nitrospiraceae bacterium | reverse complement strand
TTTTGCTGTCGAGTCTCTTTGAGTCTATCCAGCCTGAATTGTGAATCCGAATCAGTTCTTTAAGGAGCAAAGATTTGGAATCAGCTATCAGAGCGCTGTCAGAGACATATATTTCGCTGAATACCCCTGCTTGAGGCAGCTTGCCAAGTGCAATAAAGTCCACAGCAAGTCTGTCAGAAGGCGCAACAACATGACCAAAAATCTGACCGTCAGGCCTGATTCCAAGAAATAATAAACGGCCAGCTATTCTTGATGCCATCAGGGCTGACGGCGCCTTGCGACAGCCTTTAAGAAAACCGGAAAAACGAACTTCTGGATATTGTGGGTAAAGGATTAGTTTAGCTTCCGGGGCCGGACATTCATGTCCAGTCGCATTGATCCATGAAAACTGCAGGTACGATTTGAAAAGTCCATTTTTGTCAGGCCGAATCTCAAGGTTGGGAAAAAAGTTAATGGCCTCAAATCCCATGCCAAGATAAACTTGGTTTTTTGAGTTATCATTGTCTGCAAGCTTCTTGACGAGAATTCGCGTACATCCCTTATCAGCAAGCAATGAGGCAAGTCGTTTAACTGGAGAATCTTTATGCATCTGCCTTTGATTTCCGGTATTTATATTTAGCCCTTAACCATTTTATTGAAGCGCCTACGATATCGGACATGAGTAATTATAGATTATTGTGCTGTTTTTTTATCCGACAGGGATGTCATACAGGCAGCAATTAGATTCTTTGCAACTGCGGAAACGACTGGAACGGCAACTGAGTTTCCGAACTGCTTATACGCCTGTGTATCCGAAACAGAAATCTTGAATTTATCAGTAAAACCCATCAGTCTGGCGCATTCTCGTGGTGTTAGGCGGCGAGGATTAGAATTTGGAACTTTTATCAAAATTTCAGAACCATCCTTGTAATAACGTGCGCTAAGGGTGCGAGCAACAGAAGTACCATCAAATAAGCCATAACCAAAACCATTCCCTTTTTGTCTATGCTTTTCGGCATAGTCCTGCAGATATTGCCAAAGATGGTTCGAAAGAATATATTTCTTGTCAACTTTTTTCTCAAGGATATTGCCAAGAACGACTTTTTTCTTTGGCGGAGCAGGGAAGTGGAAAGACGGGGCTTCCCGAAAAACTTCCCGGTCAAAGCCGACAATGAACAGTCTTTCACGATGTTGCGGCACATAATAAGCTGCATCAAGAATATCGGCAAAGACATGATATCCTAACTCTTTTAAGGTGCCTTCTATAACTTTATACGTATTCCCACTATCATGACTCTTAAGGTTTTTGACATTCTCAAGCAAGAACGCTTTAGGCCGCTTTTTCTCCAAGATGTCAGCAATTCTGAAAAACAATGTGCCTTGTGTTTCGTCCTTAAATCCATGTGCTTTTCCCAAACTCTTTTTCTTAGAGACGCCAGCTATCGAAAATGGCTGACATGGAAAACCAGCAGTCAGGATATCATGATCGGGTATTTCTTCAGGACTAATCGTATTAATATCACCAATTGGCAGCTCTCCGAAATTTTCAAAATAAGTCCGCTGGCACCATCGATCCCATTCCGAAGAAAAAATGCATTTACCACCATGTTTTTCAAAGGCTAACCTTATCCCACCAATTCCTGCAAATAAGTCGCTAAAAGTAAATTTAAAGTCTTTTTTTTCGTTCTCCGGCTTTTTAAAGGCAAAATAAGGCTGCGAGTCTTCAGCAACAGTCATAAGCGAGCGCTCGACAAATTCCTGGATGCTGTAATTATATTCCTTTGCTTTCTTGCGTAGCTTTTTGTGGGTCGCAGTATTAAGTTTTATATGAATTTGCGGCATAATCGGCTCTGGGTAAAATTTATACCAAAATATACCCAGCCTGACATTATTTGTCAAGAATTAATTGCGTGTGCTTATTTTTGGGCTGACATTATCAGTATTTTTTTGAAGTCTTGCTGCAAGATGAGCTAAGGAATCATTCCTGTTCTTCGGACGCAATTTGCATTCAAATACTATTATGACTTTCCATCCTAGTTTCCTCAATTTTGTCATGCTCTCATCATCAAGTTGCTTGTTCCGGTTTATTTTACCAAGCCACCATTTTCTGCGCGTCTTCGGGACAACGAAATATTTGCACCCTTCATGTCCATGCCAGAAACAGCCATGAATAAATATAACCGTTTTATATTTCGGTAAGACAAGGTCTGGCTTGCCGGGCAAATTCTTATCATGAAGTTTATACCTGAACCCTTTTCCGAACAGAAATTTTCTGACAAGAATTTCCGGCTGAGTATCCCTGCTCCTGATCCTCGACATATTAAAGCTTCTGGTTTTCTTATCGTGAACATCGGCCATCTCTCGGTTCTCAGCAACTCTTCTTTTTCACTTCTTAATCTTTTTAATACTCTCGATTGTTGATTTTAAAATCTCTTTTTCGCTTTTTTGAGTCTCTGATGGATCAGGCCTGCACACAGGACAATATAGTTCCCCCAAAGAGTGTGTTCAAGGCCAGACTTGATTACTGATATTTTCGTCTCCTAATTTTTCCCCGCTATTATAATTCCCACCCTCAAGATAATCTCTTTTTCCTCGTATCCCCATTCCGCCAGGCGTTTGCATTCTTTAGGGATCATTTTACTTTTCCCTCTTTCCCCAACTCCGCCTCTATCTCCTCAATTGTCGGCAAACTGCCCTTCAGTTTTTTAGGCAGTGCGCGGGTAATTTTGGTCTTCCACTCAGCCACGCCGATAGGCTTCTTCACGTCTCGAAGTGCATACTCAGCAAGAATCCGGTCTTTCGTGGCACAAAGGATAATTCCGATAGAGGGATTGTCTTCCGGCCCTTTTACAAGATCATCGAGAGCTGACAGATAGAAGTTTATCTGCCCTGTATATTCCGGCTTGAATTCCCCTGCTTTTAATTCAACGACAATGTAACAGTGCAGCCTCGTATGATAGAAAAGAAGATCAATGTAAAAATCCTGACCGGATACTTCGAGGTGAAACTGTTTTCCGACAAAAGCAAATCCTGCTCCAAGCTCAAGAAGAAATTTCGTGATGTGATTGACTAGCTCTTTTTCAAGATCCCGTTCATGGGCCTCCTTGTCGATAGTGAGAAAATCAAAAATATAAGGGTCTTTTAACGTTTGATGAGCAAGATCAGACTGCGGAGAAGGAAGCGTTTTTCTGAAATTACTGACAGCTTTTCCCTGCCGATGATAAAGATTATTCTCGATCTGAAGAACAAGAACATTCCGCGACCAGCCGTTTTCTATTGTCTGACGTATGTACCATGCTCGTTCTGATGGGTCTTTAACATGATCCAAGATGCGGACGTTGTGTCCCCAAGGAATTTGTGCAACAGCCTGTTGCACAAATAACATATCAGTGTAAGCCTCAGCAAGGGCACGCATATACTTGAGATTGCGGGGTGAGAAACCCTGCATGTCAGGAAACTCCACTCTGAGGTCTTTGGCGAGGCGATCGATAACCTTTGTCCCCCAGTGCTCTGTCGCCTGCCTTTCAAGAATTTCCAGGCCGATTTGCCAGTAAAGCATCACCAGTTCACGGTTTACTGATAGCACTGCTTTTACCTGAGATTGGCGAATGCGGGTTTTTAAATCATTTAATAATTTTGCATATGCATCTGGGAGTGCACTGCTCTTACTCATTTTAGTATGTTCTAAACCCCGATTTGCTATCGAGTTTTTCATCAATGCCTCTTCTCATTCTTCTCACCTTCTCCGCTATTATAATCCCCATCCCCAAAATAATCTCTTTCATCTTATGTCCCCATTATGCCCACATCTCTCTTCACTTCTTTATCTTTTTAATACTCTCGATTGTTGCTTTTAAAATCGCTTTTTCGCTTTTTTGAGTCTCTTTTTCGCCTCGGCGAACAAAATAAGAATAAAGTAGAGTCAGATGTATTGAACTTCTGCCCTTGACACAGGTGTTGTTATTTTATCACAATCAGTGTGGAAGTTATGGGCAAAACGAGCAGAAAGCCGCATCTTATTGTTATCTCCGGACCGAATGGTGCAGGAAAGTCAACGACGGCGCCATTCTTGCTTAAGGGAACTCTAAAAGTTACTGAGTTTGTTAATGCAGACCTGATAGCGCAGGGTCTTTCAGGATTTCAGCCTGAAGGCGCTGTTTTTCACGCAGGACGTGTAATGCTTGAACGCATTCATTATCTTGCTGTCAAAAAAACATGTTGATTTCGCTTTCGAGACAACGTTGGCGAGCCGGACTTTTGCACAATGGATTACTGACCTTCGTAAAACAGGTTATGACTTTCACATAGTGTTCCTCTGGCTTCCAAATGAAGATTTTGCCGTAGCACGTGTTGCAGAACGTGTTCGTATGGGCGGTCATAATGTGCCGGAAGAGACGATCAGGCGGCGTTACAATGCCGGGCTTAAAAACTTTTTCACGTTATATAAACCTTTAGCAGATTTCTGGCGCTTCTATGATAATTCAGATCCTGCCGGCCCGCGTTTGATTGCCTCAGGCAGCAGGTCCGGCCCGGATAATGTCCGGGATATTGAAATATGGAGCAGGATTATGGGAAAATTTAAACATGAAAAAGAAAGCTGAAAAATCAATAGATGAGATTTTTAAAGAAGGCACGTTGATTGATAATGCTTTGAAGGAGGCTGTTCAGGAAGCCCTTGTGCGCCACAAACAGGCCGGCAATCCCATTGTTGTCTGGCGTGATGGTAAGATTGTCTGGCTTAAATCCGAAGAAATTCCTGTTGTAAAGGCTTAAGTTTTATACATAACGCAATAAATATTTGCGCATCTTCTTGCCGTCATGCCCGAAG
>CAZBSJ010000144.1:3418-4816 GCA_964494165.1 uncultured Nitrospiraceae bacterium | reverse complement strand
TTTATATTTCATACCATGGCGCAGAGCATGACAGGTTTTGGTTCTTATGAAAAGGAAGGGTTTAAGGTCGAAATACGCTCCCTTAATCACAGGTTTGTGGACATAATCATGCGGCTGTCTCCATCGCTGGCGCCGCATGAGATGGAACTTAGAAATCAGATAAAAGAAAGGTTTACAAGGGGCAAGTTTGACGTTTCAGTGTCATTGACAAACAGCAAAAAAGCATCTCTTAAGCTTGATTCAGGACTTGCAAGGGAAATTTACGATTCACTCAATTCCTTAAAGACTGAACTTTCAATCCCGGGCTCAATAGACATACAAACGCTTTTAAGTTACAGGGAATTTTTTGTTTCAGAGGAATCCGGATACGACGTTTCATCTTTATACGAGGCGTTCGGCGAGGCATTGTCACAGCTCGAAAAGATGAGAGACAATGAAGGCAAGGCTATGGCAGAGGATGTATTTCAGAGAGCAGAAAGGCTGGAAGGCATAAATAAGAGGCTTATGGATATGACCCCTGGCATTATTGATGATTTTAAGGTTAAATTTCATGAGAAGCTTAAGAAACTGCTGAATGGCGTTGAGTATGACAGGGACAGGATATTTCAGGAAATGGCCTTATTGATAGAGAAAAGCGACATAACAGAAGAGTTGACCAGGATAGAAAACCACCTTAAACAATTTAAGAAAATTCTTATGGATGGTGATACAATAGGAAAAAGGCTGGACTTTTTGCTGCAGGAGCTAAACCGAGAGGTTAATACCATCGCTTCAAAGACAGGCGATTACAGGGTGTCAGATATCGTGGTGGAGATGAAAAGCGAGATCGAAAAAATGAGAGAGCAGATACAGAATATACAGTAAGGCCGAGGGCTGGTGCTTAGTAAAACATCAAGCCCAAGAATACCCGGCCATTTTTTAATTATTTTAATTATGTGAGGAGTTTTCATGAAAAAGGGTGATTTGGGACCAGCGCTTGTAAATATTGGATTCGGTAATGTTGTTTCTGCTTCTAAGGTTGTCGCTATAGTGACCCCGGGTTCCGCGCCTATGAAGAGGCTTCGTGAAGAGGCCAAAAACCAGGGCAGGCTTGTAGATGCAACAGAGGGAAGGAGAACCCGTTCTATCATAGTCACAGACAGCGACCATATAATCCTCAGCGCCTTGCAGGTAGAAACCATTACACAGAGATTTCTTGAAGGCAAGGTAACATCATCTGGTGAAGAGGAAGAATAGGGGCAGCCTTTTTATTGTTTCTGCACCTTCCGGAGCGGGCAAGACAACCCTCTGTAAGGAACTGAGTTCCATACTTCCTGACCTCAAACATTCCATATCCTATACAACCCGCCAGAAAAGAAAAGGAGAGGTTAACAACAGGGACTATACATTCATCAGCGA
>CAZBSJ010000144.1:1326-3318 GCA_964494165.1 uncultured Nitrospiraceae bacterium | reverse complement strand
AGGGCAGTGGCTGAGATAAAAGACTATAAGATGTATGATTATGTTATAATAAACGACCGTTTTGAAGATGCGCTTAATGGGTTGAAGGCAATCGTGCTTTCTCAAAAGTGGCGCACCGGCAATATAGACAAGATTTGGATACAAAAAAAATTTTTCCGCCTCGGCAGATAGCCAAGGCAAAAATATAGGGGGTTGTAGATGGATATTATTTCCGTACCTGTTGAGATCGATGAAAAGAAGATTGACGGCAGATACAGGCTTGTGATGATAGCTGCGCAGAGGGCAAAAGAGCTGTCATTGGGCGCAAAGCCAAAGGTTCAGACAAAGTCCAAAAAGGTAACATCTGTTGCCATAGAAGAGGCAATTGACGGCAAGCTTGAATATGTTGTAGGCGAAGAGGCCAGAAAGGCCAAAGAAGAGGCCAAGAAGTTTGATTACAGAAAGCTTCTTGAAGAGAAGAGAAAAGAGGCCACACCGGAAGAGCTTACCGAGCTTGAGAAGGACCTGAAGATCTACCTGCACGAAAGAGAAGCTGCTGACAGAAAGGCTCTGGAAGAGCTTTTCAGCGAAAGACAAGAAGAAGAAGGTGCTGAAGAATAAGAAAATACTCCTCGGCGTAACAGGAGGGGTAGCAGCTTATAAGTCTGTTGATTTAGTTAGAAGGTTAAAGGATGAAGAGGCATCGGTTACTGTGATAATGACTGATGCCTCTAAACATTTTATAACCTCTCTGTCTTTTGAGATCGCATCCCAGAATAAGGTTTATTCAGATCTTTTCGAAGACCCTATGGCGCATATAACGCTTTCCCGCGATGCAGATGTAATGGTGATAGCGCCTGCAACAGCAAACATGATATCAAAGATTGCGAATGGAATAGCTGATGATCTCCTTAGCACATGCATTCTTTCGTTTAAAGGCAAGGTTATAATTGCCCCTTCTATGAACTGGCGGATGTATGAAAATCCGATTTTTCAGGAAAACCTGAGCCGTCTGATAAAGCACGGAATAATACAGGTCGGACCTGAGAAGGGAAAACTTGCATGCGGCGAAGAAGGTGCAGGACGTATGGCAGAAGTAAACGAGATTGTTGAGACAATAAAATCATCCCTTACAAAAAAAGACCTCTTAAAAAAAAAGATAATCGTAACAGCAGGTCCTACCCGTGAGTATCTTGACCCGGTAAGGTTTGTATCTAACAGGTCTTCAGGCAAGATGGGGTATGCTATTGCAAGGGCTTGTATCAGACGCGGAGGTGAAGTAACGCTAATCAGCGGGCCTTCATCTTTAGCAGAGCCAAAAGGATTGAGAAAATTTATAAAAGTGGAGACTGCTGAAGAGATGAGATCAGCGGTTTCAGATGGCATTGATAAGACTGATGTCTTAATAATGGCAGCAGCTCCTGCTGATTTCAGGCCTGAGGCAAAAAAAGAGATGAAGGCAGATAAATCTGACTCATTGATCCTTAAATTAAAGAACACTCCTGATATACTCGCTGAAATAGGTCAGCGTAAAAAAAAGCCTCTGACCGTAGGGTTTGCAGCAGAGACCGGCAATAAACCTGAGAGGGCCAGGGAAAAGCTCATTAAAAAGGGGGCTGATATCATTGTCTTTAATGATGTAACTTCAGAGGGCGCAGGTTTTGACGTTGACACGAATAAGATAACGATAATCGAACGGGAAGATGAGACCGGCTTTCCGCTTATGACAAAGGATGAGGTCTCGGATAAGATACTGGATGCTGTCTCAAGAAGATTAGACGGCAGATAGTATTTCATCGTCCTGTTGACATTTTCACTGCATGCTGTATTCTTTAAATATTAACCATGTAGATTTTTAAGCTTAATTGAAATATTTATGAAGAGAAGGGATTTTTTCAGAATAATCGGCGGCCTGACTGCTTCTTTGATACTTCCCTCCTGTACCTTGGCAAGGGAGAAAAAACTCCTCAGGAATGAAGATAAAAAAGGGTTTTATATAAGATTTTACAGGCC
>CAZBSJ010000144.1:0-1226 GCA_964494165.1 uncultured Nitrospiraceae bacterium | reverse complement strand
CGGATCTCTTAAGACCCAGAGTGCTTTTTGCATATGAAATGAACGGAGAGCCTTTGCCGGATGAGCATGGCGCGCCGCTAAGACTTATAATGCCGTTCAAATACGGATATAAAAGCGTGAAGACCATTACTAAACTTACATTTGTTGATAAAGACGGCGATGGATACTGGTCGGCACATGGCTATTCCAGGGACGCGACTATTTTACCGGGAGAGGATTTCCCTCTGGACATCGGCGAAACCAGAACAATAAAAAAGCCCGGAGAACTGGACTATTAGTGAAGGATGCGAACTCCATATGGATTTACGGGCTTAATCCGGTCCTTGAGGCCATTAAGGCAGGTAGAAATATAAAGGAGGTTTACATCTCCTCCGGCAGGCACGAAAAAATCTTTCTGATAAAAAAAGAATCAGAGCTGAAAGGCATACCGGTGAAGACGGTTTCGATTGATTTTTTCGACAGGACATTTCCTAAGGGTCATCAGGGTGTTGCTGCAATGGTTTCTCAGAAAGGATACGTGCCTTTAAATGATCTCCTTGATATCCCGATAAAAAGAAATGAGATGCCTTTTTTCCTTATTGTCGACTGCATAGAAGACCCGAGGAATCTGGGCGCGATCCTCAGATCAGCGGATGCCGCAGGCGTTCATGGTGTTGTTATTCAGGAACACAGGTCTGCCGGCTTTGGTCCTCAGGTTTCCAAGGCTTCTGCAGGCGCGGTTGAATATGTGCCTGTTTCACAGATATCTAATATTAAACATGCCATATCAAAAATGAAGGAAATGAATATAACAATAATCGGAGCAGAGGCCGGCACCGGTTTGCTGCAATGGGACATAGATATGAATGTCCCGATAGGGCTTGTTGTAGGTTCAGAGGGTAAGGGCCTCAGGAAGACGGTTGCTGAAAAGTGTGATTTTCTTGTAAGTCTTCCTATGAAAGGGCGGGTTAATTCCTTAAACGTTTCTGCAGCATCCGCCATTCTAATGTTCGAGATTTTAAGACAAAGAACTAGAACAAAATAGCTTTCCTGAGAAAACAAGAGAAAACCTGAATTATACTTGAATTTTGGAAATTGACCATGTTATACTTAACCCCTTATAGTAATTAGTTTTAAGTGGGGGCAGGTGTGGTGTGTCTTTTTTCTGCTCTGTGTTTTTTGACAACAGGTAGTAAAAGCCACCGTAGCTCAGCTGGCAGAGCAGCTGATTTGTAATCAGCAGGTCG
>CAZBSJ010000143.1:0-4870 GCA_964494165.1 uncultured Nitrospiraceae bacterium | reverse complement strand
AGCGCAGCTTTGCCTGCCCTTACACTCAGACCACCCCGTATGTCTCAAAAATAGCATTTAGCGATGCAAAAATAATCTCACCAGTTATTAATCTTCAAAGAGGCAGAAAATTCATGGAAGAAGAACTTGCAAAGTCATTTAAACCCTTTGGAATTAAAAAGGCAAAGATAAAAAGGGCAATCTCCATAGGAGACGAAGCGCAGGATTCTTTTAATAAGGAAATAAAGGCAAAGGGATCTGAAGTCTTATCGTCAATAAATGGCACAACCATAGTCATCATAGGCCGTGCATATAACTCCTTTGACAGCGGAATGAATCTCGAGATTCCCAAAAAGCTTGCTGACCTTAATGTTATGGCAATACCAATGGATTTTCTTCCGTTAAATGAATACCCCATTGCGCCTGAATGGCCCAACATGTACTGGAGGTCCGGGCAAAAAATACTAAAGGCAGCAAGACTTATAGAAAAAAATCCCAACCTGTATCCCGTATACATTGGGAATTTCTCCTGCGGTCCGGACTCTTTTATAATGAAATATTTCATGAAAGAGCTAAATGGCAAGCCATTCCTTCATATTGAGATTGACGAACACAGCGCTGATGCCGGAGCAATTACAAGGTGTGAGGCTTTTCTGGACAGCATCCAAAACCAGAAATCTATTGTTAAAAAACCGGCTTACAAGAAAATAAGCCACAAAGCTCATTCTTATAAAGTCTTTCAGAAAAAAACAGTATATATACCGAGGATGTCTGACCATGCCTTTGCACTTGCATCTGCCTTTGAGAGATGCAATGTTCCAGCAGAAGTCCTTCCTGAGTCTGATAAAGAGACGATAGACATCGGCAAAATGCATGTTTCAGGCAAGGAATGTTATCCATGCACGGTTACTACCGGAGATATGCTGAAAAAGGTATTTTCATCTGATTTTAAGCCTGAGAATTCCGCATTTTTCATGCCCTCGGGTTCAGGCCCATGCAGATTCGGACAGTACAATGTGTTTCATAAGCTGATACTCAGCGATCTGGGCTATCCGGATGTTTCCATCTTCTCGCCTAACCAAGATGCCGAGTTTTATAGAGATCTGGGCATAGTAGGCAAAGACTTCACCTTATCAGCCTGGAAGGGAATAATTGCCATTGAATTATTGACTAAATGCCTGCATGAAACACGGCCTTATGAAAAGGAAAAGGGAACCTCTGATTTTCTATACAATGAATACCTGAATAAGATATATGCTGCATTAAAGTCCAATGACAGTAAAGTTGAGGAAATACTAAGATCTGCGCGCAGGGATTTTGAGAATGTCTCAAGACACAATAGTAAAAGGCCCCTTATCGGAATAATAGGCGAAATATTCGTAAGAAGCAATAAATTTTCGAATGAGGACCTGGTCAGAAAGATAGAATCTCTCGGCGGAGAGGCCTGGCTCGCACCAGTAGAAGAATGGATTTATTATGTTAACCATATGGCTTCCCAAAAAGCCTTGCTAAAAAAAGACTGGTCTGCTATTATGAATACTCTCTTAAAGAGAATTTTTCAGAAAAAAATAGAGCATAAATATTCCGAATATTTCAGGGGATTTCTAAAGACCCTGAAAGAACCGGAGACAAAGGAGATAATGGAAAAGGCATCGCCTTATCTGCATAAGTCTTTTGAAGGGGAGACAATATTAAGCATCGGCAAATCAATTGACCTTATTGAGAAAGGCTCTTCAGGCCTTGTAAATGCAATGCCCTTCGGGTGTATGCCAGGCACCATAGTGACTGCCCTAATGCAGGGTCTTAGCAGAGATTACGGAATACCTTGCATAAGCATCCCATACGATGGAACCGAAAGCCCTACAACTCAGATACAGATAGAAGCATTCATGCATCAGGCAAAGGAATACAAGAGGAGGTGATTCTGTGGGAAGTGTTGTTAAATGGCGAAAGAAAAAAATGAGCAAGCACAAACATAAGAAACTTCGCAAAAAGACAAAATTCACAAGAAGGTCTAAATAATCAGGCTGCATAAATGAAAGAATCTTTGTTAAAAGAAAAAATTCACCTTATAGAGAAAGAGCTTAATGGCTTGTCAGACAGGATATCTGAGATAGACGAGCTCAAAAAGACAATAGGTGATTTACAGCTTGAGATTAAAGGGTTAAAGCTGTTTATGAACAGAATAAATCCTGAGTTCAAAAAGCAGTTCCCTGAGATTATTAAAAAAATAAAGAGTTAGTCAAATCTGCCGGCTTTTATGCCTATAAAAATCATGGAATCCAGATAATCCACGAGCTTTATTTTCTCTACTTTTCCGCCTTTATTCTTACTTCCTGTAGCATGAATAAGATAAGGCACACCCTCTTCTATCTTTACTATTCCTATGTGCCCTATAATCTCGCCGACTTTTCTCTTGTCAACAGCCTTAATAAAAAAAATAAAGTCGCCGTTTTTAAAGGCTGCCTTATCCTTTGATTCATCCTTTAGAAGGGATAGGGCAACCTTCTTTGTCATTATCTTTACTTTATCCCTTCCCCTTGAGCCTTTGATAGATTTTGTCTTGCCCAGATCTTCGGTTATCTCCCTGCCCCACTTCCCGCTGTCAAGCATGTCTTCAGCATACTGAAACCTGTCTTCATAGTTCAGCACATTTCCTTTTTCATCGAGAACTCCTGTATCAATAAATCTCTTATCAAGCGCGATTTTTACTGCCTCTTCAGGTGTTGAGCTCAATGCAAGCTCTGCTGCCCTGAAAGTAAGATACATGCAATCCACACGTTCATCCGCAATTAGTACGTTTCTGGTAACGTACTCGCCCATGGGGTCAGGATCATAAGGTGTGTCAACAAACTTCTCTGCCCAGTATGCAATCCTGTCGCCTACAGGCCATCCAGACACGACCTTCTGGAAAAATGCGATCTCATTGTCTGACATGAATGAATAGGAAGGAGTTACCAAGCAAAATGATAAGATCAAACCAAATAGGGTTGACAGTGGAAGAATTTTTATACGACACCTTTTAAAAAAAACTGTTTTAGAGATCTTCAAAAGTCCCTCGGCATTAAATATATCAACATACGCCATCTAAAAATCCTGTCGATTATAAAAATTCTGAAAGTGGCAACCCTATTATCCTGCGAATGATTACCTCAGTCCCATCGCCTCACGAACAATCACCATTGTCTCCTCTGCAACCTTACCGGCCTTCTCAGTCCCTTTATCGCTAATCTCAGCAAGTAATTTAGGATTGCCGGTAAGTTCGGCTCTTTTCTGCCATATCGGCTCCAATACCCTGAATACATTTTTTATCAGAATCTTTTTGCAGTCGATGCATCCTATTCCGGCTGTACGGCAGCCCTGCGCCACTTCAGCCTGTTCTTCCTTTGAGGAAAATATTTTATGAAGCTGAAAAACCGGTGAACGTTCCGGCTCGCCGATGTCAGTCCTCCTTTTCCTTGCAGGGTCAGTCATCATTGTCTTGAGTTTGTCCTCGACTATCTTTGGAGTGTCAGAAAGATATATTGCATTGTCATAGCTCTTTGACATCTTCCTTCCGTCAACACCCGGTACTTTTGGAAACTCAGTAAGCAGGGCATCAGGTTCCGGGAAAACCTCTTTGTATAAATAATTGAATCGTCTTGCAACCTCCCTTGAAATCTCCAAATGAGGCACCTGATCAATGCCGACAGGAACATATTTGGCCCTGTAAATTATGATGTCTGCTGTCTGCAGCAAAGGATATCCGAGAAATCCGTAGGTTGACAGGTCTCTGTCTTTCAGCTCCTGCTGTTTCTCCTTATAAGTGGGCACCCTCTCCAGCCAGCCCAATGGGGTCAGCATAGAAAGAAGAAGGTGCAGCTCTGAGTGCTGTAAGATTTTTGACTGTATGAAGATCGTGCATTTATCCGGGTCAAGGCCTGAGGCAAGAAAATTCACAAGCAGATCATTGGTCGATTCTTTAATTGTTGAAGGATTTGCATACCCGGTTGTAAGCGCATGCCAGTCTGCAACAAAATAAAAACAGTCATATTTATCCTGTAGCTTAACCCAATTCTGAAGAGCGCCAACCAGATTCCCCAGATGAAGCTTGCCGCTTGGCTGCATACCGCTTAGAACCCTGTCCAAATTCAACCTCCGTTAAAAATGAATTATTAGTCTTTAATATTATCAATATATCTGTGCAGAACTGTCAAGGAATGCGTTAGTTAACTTAAAAAATCTGGAGAAGCATCAAGAAAAGATTGACGAGGGGCATAACAAAATACTTGGCTAATCCTGTAGCAATCAGAATAATCACTATAATCATACCGAATGGCTCAATCTTGTCAAACGACCTTGCATGTTTGTATGGAAGCAGCCCGGCTACTACCCTGCCGCCGTCCAGAGGAGGAATAGGGATAAGATTAAAAGCGGCAAGCACAACATTCATTATTATGCTTGATCTTAGCATCATGGCAATCGGACTTAATACCTTTAATGCAATCCCTTCAGGCATGATGCCAAGCAGCGGAGACACCGCAAATTTAAGTATAAGAAGACTGGCTATGGCAAGCAGTATATTAGTAGCAGGCCCGGCAGCAGCTGACAATGCCATCCCTTTTCTCGGATTTTTAAAATTCATCGGATTTATCGGGACAGGTTTTGCGTACCCAAAAACAAACTGGCCGTTAGTAAAAACTAAAAGCAGAACAGGCATGATTATTGTGCCAAAAAGATCTATATGGGCCAAAGGGTTTATCGTAAGCCGGCCCATCATCTTCGCAGTAGCGTCTCCAAGTCTGTAAGCTACGTAGCCATGCGAGAGCTCATGAAAGGTTATGGCAATAAGGATAGGCAAAGCTGATATTGCCAATTGCCTAATGATATCAGTAAAATCCATTCTGTATCC
>CAZBSJ010000142.1:0-4925 GCA_964494165.1 uncultured Nitrospiraceae bacterium | reverse complement strand
TATTCTGGATTCCTGTTCACGGGTTTCCCAGGGTATTCAAGAGTCTCGGTCTTTTGACTTATGTAATGCCTTTGATTACATGGATCCCGCTTGCATACATCATTTATGTTCAGAAGGATTTTCTCCTTTATTACAGGATAGAGTTTCCGTTTTTGCTGAACGCAGCCGGAATAGTCTTTTTGACTGCAGGCACATTTCTTCACATCTGGACAGGAAGACTGCTTGGTCTGTGGGGACTCATGGGTCTGCCTGAGATATCATCAAAGATAAAGGGCAGTCTTGTTACCGAGGGGCCGTTTGCAATTGTAAGACATCCTACCTATTTGGCGCATACCTTAATGTTTCTGGGTATTTTTCTATTTACAGGAGTGATTGCCGTCGGAATTATCACGCTTTTTGACTTTATTATAATCAACGCCGTCATCATCCCATTGGAAGACAGAGAGCTTACAGCGCGCTTTGGCATTGAATACAAGGAATACAAAAAGAAAGTCCGAAGAAGATTTATTCCAGGGATTTTATAATCCTATTATCTTGCAAACAATTATTCACACCGCTAATCCTTGCGATAGGAATTATCATAGCTTAATAATAAAGCCTGCCCGTTTGTGAAAGTCTGGTTTTGGACCGGGATGGGTTAAAGCCCAGTAGGTAAGATTATTGTTTTTCAGTTTTATGACTGAGCTGACTCCGATATCTAACGCCTGATCCTGACGGACTATTTTAGTCAGATTAAGTTTAAGGTCAAGCACGAAAGATCCCGAACTTTTTTTTATCTGAAATGGCAGCGTTGAAAATGCTGTTTCCTCTTTCATCTCTTTTTGCCTGTAAAATTCAAACCTATACACGTTCCAGTCTTTACCTGGTGATAAATTGTATTCCCAGTACTGCTGAGAGCCTTTAACGGATAGAAAAAGCTCAAAACAAGTCTCTTCCCAGAGGTTGTGTTTACGACAAGGCACAGCAGCAGATTCAGGGATCAGAACCTCTGTTATTTGCCCGATTAGTTCATAATGTATGGAAAGTCTGTTGGATTGCCTGCTGATGGCGCCTATTATCTTTAAGTCTAACTGCTGACCTGGTGTACTAAATGGTTTTAGAGAGAAGTATTGTTCGATCATCTCAAGTCCTTAATGATCGTTTGAATGTTTTTTTCATTGGATTCGATGCTCTCTGCAACCCTGAATTGCACAAGTGCACGAAGAAGATTATTTTTTTCATGTCTTACCTTAAAATAGACATTTCCTTCCAGATGGTCAGTGAAAAATCTCAGCCCGAGTTCAAAGGTTATGAGACGTATGGCGTCGTAGATATAGTCGTATTCGTTTTTTTCGAGAAAATTTTTTGCCTGAGACAGATATCCCTGCAGGATAGCTTTACAGATATCAGGTTCGAACCTGACAGCCTCCAATTGCTCGGTCTCTTCACCTAATGGATTGCAACCAGAGCGAATGCAGTCTCCGATGTCATAATGGACTAGCCCCGGCTTAACAGTGTCCAGATCAATAATGCTGACTGCCTTTCCGGTGAGAGCGTCAACCATAACGTTGTTGACCTTTGGGTCTCCATGAGTTGGACGGAGAGGCAATCTGCCTTCAGCCCTGGCATTCTCCAGAACGTGTACCAAATCTCTTCGTTCATTCACAAATTTCAGGCAATACCGGACTTCAGGAGAATTGTCAGGGTTCTTTTTCTTTAAAATCTCATCATGGTGCTGAAGATATAGCGGAGTGATATGAAACCCTTCCAGAGTATCTGCCAGCTTTTCGCTTGAAAGGTCGCTGATGAGATTATGAAACAGGCCGAGCGCATAACCGACTTCCTTTGCATGCGCAAGATCTCTAATCGTATTAAAAGACTGCGTGTTTTCAATAAAACTCAGCGCCCGCCAGAAAGCCCCGTTCGAATCAATCAAGTGATCAGAGCCTTTTCGGGTCAACAGGACCCGGGGAATTTCCCATCTTATGTTCAAGTCAGAGATGCGTTTTAGAACATGCTCTGTCAGAATCCGCATGTTCTGCATGATGAGTTGGGGCTGTCGAAATACATGCGTGTTTATACGCTGGAGAATATAGTGTTTTTCCTGTCCGGAATCTAATGTAACAAGGAAAGTATCATTGATATTTCCCTGCCCATATTCCCGGACGTTTAATACTTTACCCTGTGGATTAAATTGACCTGCAATAAAAAATATATTTTCCAGATTATCCAGCATTAGCTTAGCCTTTAAGAATAAGGCCTATTATAGACAATGTCATATAGTTTTTACTGTTTCCTGCCAACCCCGAATATGCCTGCATTGCTTAAATGCTTTACAGAAGAAATCCTGATATTGTTTTTATCGATCTCTTTTTTAAATTCTTCATAATCAAACTGTCCTCCCTCCGGATGTTCAGTAAGGTTTCTCAAAAGGAAATTTTTGAGAAATGCCTTAAGGATCTCCTCGAAGAAAAACTCTCCGTCTCTTTTTAAAACCCGAGATATTTCCTTAATGCCTTTTCTCCAGTCTTCCAGATGATGGAGCACTCCGAAGGCAAAGACCGCATCAAAGCTTTCAGCCGGCTCATTAAGAGACATGGCATCAGCTACCTTGAATTCAATCCTGTCTTTAAATTCAGGTTTCATATTTTTTTTCGCTCGTTCTATCTGTTCAGGGTCAGCATCTGTTGCAATAACCTTACGTGCATTGAATTGTGCCGCAATTATCTGTGCCCCTATCCCCTGTCCGCATCCTATCTCGAGACATCGCGGATAATTGCCGCGGCCTGCCATTTTTCTTAACATCGGGCCTTCAATTCTCTGCTGGATATATGCCCTGAGAGGATTGTTGGTTATAAGCCTTTCTATGAGATTAAGTTTCATATATCGGTTTAAATTGTATTTAAAGATTATTGGGTGCTATGCGATTCCCTTAAAGATATCAGGCTTATCAGTTGCAATGCCGTCAACTCCTTTAGCAATGTATTCTTTTGCCTCTTTTTTTGTGTTAATCGTCCATACGATAACTTTGAGGTTTTTTTTATGCGCGTCTTCGATGTTCCTGGTATGGGTAAATCTGTATAGCGGAATCAGATACTGTGCATTTAATGCCAGCGCTGAAGTCAATGGGCTCTTATGCCTTGCGTAGACGAAACCTGTTGCAATCTTTTTACTTAGTTCTCTAACGACTGTCAAAGCTTCTTCATGGAAAGATGTAATTACTGCCCTATCAATAAGTTTTTGCTTAATTATTATATCAATAACTTTTTTCTCATGGCCGGTCTCTTTTAATTCGATCAGGATCTTGTCCACCTTTTTATCAATGAAATGCAGGGCTTCATCAAGAGCAGGGATTTTGTTTTCTGTCAGGTTTTTCAGCTCTTTTAATGTTGTTTCGTCCACACGGACATCTTTGCCAAATACTTTTTTGAGATTGTCGTCGTGGAAGACGATGGGTTTCCCGTCTTTTGATATCCGCACATCAAGCTCAATAGCATTTGCTCCGAGTTCGATTGCTTTTCTGAAGCTTTCGAGGGTATTTTCTGTTTCATACGCCTTTGCACCGCGATGGCCTACTTTTAAAAACATGGTATCCTTAGATTAAGTTTTTTTGTCTTTTCTTTTCTTGTCTTTGTCTGGAAATAAGACCTTTGCTATGTGATATCTTTTGTCTGCAAACCAGTTGTAAAAAGCCCTTGAAAGGATATCTGAGCCGGGAAGCCTGAAAATCTCTGCGGCAGAACTGTAGCGTTTCAGTCTTTTTAAGATTTCAGGCATGGCCTTTTCACCTGAAAGGACTTTTCCGTCAGGGAGTATAAGCTGGATTGCCCTCATGCAGGTTGCCTCTTCGATGAATGGAAACCTCTCTTTTACTGCATCTGACTGGCACGGAATCATCTCAAAAGCCCCTCTGCGCGCATTCTCTTTAATCCATCCCATGGTCTTCTGACAGACAGGACATTTCCCGTCATAAATCAGTACAGACCTGGGAAGGCTTTTCTTTTTCTGTTTGTCCTTGCTGCTCTTATTTTTGTTTTTCATTATGCCTTGTTTTTATTATCCTCTGATTAATTGACAATTTCAATGTTTCTGATACGCTTTAATTAAAAATGGGCAGGCTTATTGAGGATAAGAATTTAAGGGATAGAGTGCGTGTCTTCAGAAACAGGGCTGAGGCAGGAAAAATGCTTGTTTTAATGCTTTCTGATTACAAATCATCTGATGCGATTGTGCTTGGAATCCCTGCGGGCGGCGTGCCCGTGGCTTATGAGATAGCAAAAGGCCTCGGACTTAGAATGGATATGCTTATTGTTAGAAAGGTACAGATACCCGGCAACACTGAAGCAGGGTTTGGCGCTGTGGGACCTGATGGCGCTATAGTTCTGAATGAAGAGCTGGTAAGACAGCTTTGTCTTACAGATGGGCAGATTAAGCAGCAGGTAGAAAAGACAAAACAGGTCATTGAAAAAAGAAACATCCTGTTCAGAAAAGGAAGGCCTTTCCCGGATTTGTCAGGCAAGACTGCAATACTTACTGACGATGGCCTTGCATCGGGATATACGATGCTGGAGGCAGTGAGGTTTGCAAAGATAAAAGGGGCAAAAAAGATTGTAGTGGCAGTACCTACAGCTCCTTTGGGTACGATAAACAAGCTTCATTCTGAGGTTGACGAACTCTATTGCCTGAACGTCAGGAACTTTTTCCGCTTTGCAGTAGCAGAGGCTTATGAGGAATGGTATGACCTTGGGGATGATGAAGTCATCTCTATCATGAATAGTGCTGAAAATATCAATCTGTAATTAGCCTACATTATTCTTTTTATATATCCCTTGAAGGACAGATATCGTATAAGACGCATTCTTTGTGTTTAGGCTTTTTTGCCTGGCAAATATTTCTTCCGTGAAATATTAACAGGTGGGAGATATTGCTCCAGTCCTCTTTAGGTG
>CAZBSJ010000141.1:0-4933 GCA_964494165.1 uncultured Nitrospiraceae bacterium | reverse complement strand
TTGTAACAGAAGATATGGAATCTCACCTGAGCCCGATCTATTGCTGCGGACTTGAGGTTGAAAAAATTTCTTCGGCTGTTAAGAAGCCCGCAAAACCAAAAAAGAAAACAGCAAAAAAGAAACCTGCAAAGAAGAAAAAGACCGCAGCAAAAAAGAAGAAAGGGAGGAAGTAACAATTATGTGCACGAACTGCTATCCTGATGACATCATCGTCTGCCCAGCTTGCAAGAGAGACGATGAGGGATTCAGGCTTGGAGAATCAGATTCTCCGTTTGAGCAACTGGGAAACGGAGAAGTAAAATGCATATGCGGAGAGATATTCTCTGTAGAAGAAGCCTTTCACGAGCTGCAGAAAAGCTGAAATGATAAAATCAACGCTGAGAACTGACAATAGTATTGCGCCCTTATTTCTCAGGCTTGCGCTGGGTTCAGTGATGTTTGCACACGGCGCTCAGAAGGTGCTCGGATGGTTTGGCGGGCCCGGCTTTGAAAAGACTATTCAAATATTCTCCACGCAGATGTACTTTCCTTTCTGGCTTACAATTATTTTAATGATTACTGAATTTTTCGGCTCTCTGGGACTTATAG
This sequence comes from uncultured Nitrospiraceae bacterium, assembly GCA_964494165.1. GTDB lineage: Bacteria > Nitrospirota > Thermodesulfovibrionia > Thermodesulfovibrionales > UBA1546 > CAZBSJ01. Next base: position 4,345 of record CAZBSJ010000141.1, on the reverse strand, counting down.
TCGGATTGTTTACAAGGATATCTGCCTTAGGCATCGGAATCTCCATGGCTGTATGTGCGTATATGAACCATTTTAAGAATGGGTTTTTCATGAACTGGTTCGGCCAGCAGAAAGGAGAGGGTTTTGAGTTTCACATCCTGGTAGTCGGGATCTCGCTTGCGCTTATTGTTAAGGGCGGAGGGCTCATTTCCATAGACAGGATGTTTTCAAAAAAGAAGTAAGGCAAGACTACTGCATTAATATATCAAGCAGCCTGTCAAATTCATCCAGCGAATAGTATTCTATCTCTATCTTCCCGCCCTTTTTCCCTTTATGATGGATTTTGACTTTTGTCCCCAGCTTCTTAATCAGTCTTTCCTCAAGCGAGGAAATCTGGGGGTCTTTTTGCTCGGCGGTGCTTTTTGGTTTTCTGGTTGTTTCTGACGACGGAACATTTTTGGCAAGTGTCTCTGTTTCTCTAACGCTAAGGCCTTTGTGCATCACCTTTTTTGCTAGTTCCACCTGATGGGTCCTGCCTTCAGTCGAAAGAATAGCTCTGGCGTGTCCCATGCTTATCGACCCGTCTGAAATGAGCGATTTTATTTCTTCAGGCAGTTTTAAAAGCCTGAGATAATTTGCTACTGTTGCCCTCTCTTTTCCGACCTTTTCAGAAAGCTCCTCCTGTGTAAGGTTAAAGTCTTTCATCAGCTTATGAAATGCCTCGGCTGTCTCGATCGGGTTTAAATCCTCTCTCTGGATATTCTCGATAAGGGCAATCTCAAGTGAGTCCCTTGATGCAACATCCTTTACTATCGCTGGAATTTTCTTAAGTCCGGCAAGCTGCGAAGCGCGCCATCTGCGTTCACCCGCGATTATCTTAAATGAGCCGTCTCCGAGTCTTGATACTATGATAGGCTGAAGAACGCCTTTTTCCTTAATGGATGTGGCCAGTTCGTTCAGGGAAGCGTCCCTGAATGTTTTACGGGGTTGTTCTCTTCCGGGGAATATCCTGTTAATCTCTAATTGAAGTACTTCCTGGCCTTTTTCAGGTATTAAAGCGTCAAGCCCTCTTCCCAGAGCTGTTTTCATTCAGAATCTCCTTTGCCAGAGTTAAATAGCTTTGCGCACCTTTAGACCTCACGTCATAGATTAATGCCGGCTTTCCGTGGCTAGGTGCTTCTCCCAAAGTAACATTTCTTGGGATAATAGTATTATACACTTTATCCCCAAAGTGTTTTTTGACCTCTTGAGCGACCTGATGCGAAAGGCTGTTTCTGGCATCGTACATTGTAAGGATTATACCCTCGATTTCAAGATCAGGATTAAATGAATTTTTTACGAGCCTGATGGTGTTTGTCAGAAGCCCTAAGCCTTCAAGGGCATAATACTCGCACTGCACAGGCACAATAACAGAATCAGCAGCAACAAGCGCATTAAGCGTGAGAAGACCGAGAGAAGGGGGACAGTCTATGAGAATGTAACGATAGTGCTGTCTGATGGATTTTAATGCATTGGCAAGTATATGCTCTCTTCCTTCGTGTCCTACCAGCTCGACCTCAACACCTAGAAGATCAACCGTTGACGGGATGATGGCAAGATGCGGCAGAAGGGTCTCCTTAATGGTGTCTACTATATCGCATTTTTTTGAATAGACATCGTATATTGTTCTTGCGACATGGTCTTTGGTTATCCCAAGACCGCTGGTGGAGTTGCCCTGAGGATCAGTATCTATTATAAGAATATCCTTTTCAGCCAGTGCCAGCGAAGCAGCCAGATTAATGGCAGTCGTTGTCTTGCCAACACCGCCTTTCTGATTAGCTATTGCGATTATCTTGCCCATATTAAAGGTTTTTGTATTATAGCAATTTTTGATTATCTTTATAATAAAAGTGTCAGCTTTTGAAAATAATCAAAAATTGCTTATAAAACAGCATTCACAGTTAGTCATAAGAAAATCATTAAAAATCAGTTTTGTGATTTTGGTCACAGCCTTAAGTTCTATCGGTTTAGTAAGATTACTATTGTGGTAGTAGTATGTATTAACATAGGTGAGGGTATATATGAAGTTTAACTTGACAAAGATAGTGAATTTAGGTTAAAAAATAGGGTAAAATGTTTAAATTTTGTTTAATAATTACAGTATTTGCCTTATTAATAGTTTTTTCGCCTATTTCTGCATCCAGCTTTGAAATTGATAAACCTGAAGTTGCCGTAAACGCTGTTTCAGAACAAGCAGAGGCTGTTCCTGAAAATAAAGACCCGCAGCTTTTTACAGTAGCATATAATACAGAATTTACAGACATACAGACTGAGCCTTTTACCTTTTACCTTGAACCTGTGAATGAAGAACCTGAAGTTAAAACCATTTCATGGCCGGTTATAACCCCTTATGACCCAAATCCGCTTGCAGCAAAGGCCGTAGACAGGAGCCTGAGCCTTTTCACAGACAGGCTAAGAGAGAGATTTTCTATATGGCTTAGCCGTTCAGGAAAATATCTTGATTTAATGAAGGAAATTTTAAGGAGCAAGAACGTGCCTGAGGAGATAGTCTTTCTTTCATTAATAGAGAGCGGATTCAGCCCCCATGCCTATTCCAGGGCAAGGGCAGTTGGTCCGTGGCAGTTCATGGCCGCGACCGGCAAAAGATATGGACTTGTTATAGATTGGTGGAGAGATGAAAGGAGAGATCCGGTAAAATCAACATCAGCTGCAGCGGATTATCTGACTGACCTTTACGGCATGTTCGGTTCATGGAAGCTTGCCATGGCTGCGTATAATGCCGGCGAGGGAAAGATCTCAAGGGCTTTAACCCGTTCTAAATCAAAAGACTATTGGTCTTTAGTAAAAACAAGATATATAAAAAGCGAGACAAAAAATTATGTGCCTCATTTTATAGCTGCCAGCATGATTGCTGTTAACCCGGAAGAATTCGGTTTTAATGATATAGAGTATCATGAACCATTTGAATATGACCAGGTTCTGATTGAAAAACCGCTCGATTTAGAGATTGCAGCAAAGTGTGCGGAGACCACAGTGGAGGTCATTAAGGACCTTAATCCGGAATTAAGAAGATGGTGCACGCCGCTAAATGTCCCTGTCTATATGCTGAGAATACCTTCCGGGACTAAAGAAGCGTTTCTCAAAAATCTGGCTGAAGTTCCTGAAGAAGAAAGATTAACCGTGGATAAGTATACAGTAAAAAAAGGCGACACGATAAGCGGGATTGCAAAAAAAACAGGGGTTCCTGTAACAGCAATTTTGGTGCTTAATTCTATTAATAAAAACACTTCATTAAAACCTGGCACACAGATAGCTCTGCCGCCTAAGAACAAGTTCAGCCTTGACAGGGACGATAAGTTCGATGGCAAGAAAAAGATTAAGAGATCAAAGAAGTCCAGGACTGTAAATCCAGAGAAAAAATTAGACAACAAAAAAGTCTCGGTTACTTCGTAAGTTTTTCCCTCTGATTAACTTTTCCTGTTGCTTTCCAGCCGCTCTTTGGCTTCTTCAATAAACGGGGATTGCGGGAAGTTTTTAGCGAGATCTTCGTATTTCTTGATAGCTTCATCAATCCTGCCAACTGATTCGAGTATCCGGCCGGATTCTATTAAGGAAAGGTCCTTGTAAGTCCCTGCCTTGTAGTTGTAAAGGACTTCCAGATGCTTGATCGCCTCATTGTTATCGCCTTTTTTAAGGCTTGCCATTGCCATTTTATAATAAGACAACGGGACGAATCTTTCGTTATCAGGGAATTTCTGGTTCAGTTCCTTTAAGGCCTTTAATGAGTCTTCATATTTGCCAAGCTCGTAGTAGCAGTTAGCCACATAAAAAAGCGACACAGGCGATTTTTTGGTATCATATGCCTTCTTGAAAAGTTCAGCAGCTTTTTTGTACTGCTCATCCTTTGAAATCGGCTGTTTCTGATATAGCCCGTAATATATTTTATAAGCCTCATATTCCAGCTTTGCAGCCCTGTTCTTTGCATTGCTGCTGTACATAAAGAAACCTACTATGACAAAGATAGCAATGATTGAGGCTGCTACAATGCCTATGAAGGTGTTTCTGTCTTTTCCAATCGAGTCTTTAACCTTTGATATTACTCCTTTTACTTCTATTTCGGATGTCTGCTTCTTCACCGCTCTTTTCTTAATGGGTTTAGGCATTACTCCCTCCTCAATGCTTTTTCTACGATCATCTTTGAAGTCTCAAATACTGATTCAAGACGGTTTTCTTCTATGCCTGCAGAAAGCAGTATTTTTCTGGCTGTGTCAGCTGTAATAAGGTCGTCCGGGCTATGAGTGTCCGTGTTTATAGTAAGCGGGACCCCAAATTTTATGGATTCTTTTGCAACATGCCCATTGGAAAG
>CAZBSJ010000140.1:0-4955 GCA_964494165.1 uncultured Nitrospiraceae bacterium | reverse complement strand
CTCGTGAGGGTCGCTAAAACCACGCCCCTCACGGCGGCATTGCTCTTAATACATCTCTAAGCCTTTAACCTACCCCTCAACATCCCATCAAAGGTATAATTAACCATGAAGAAAAAATTAAAAGAGAAAACAGTTCCCAGGGAGCGGAGTGATACGGTGAGGCATGAGATAATAAAGTGTCTTGAAGGCGTGACATTTTCCGCAAAGGAGATATCAGCGGCTGTGAGGATATCTGAAAAGGAAGTCTATGAGCACATGGAGCATATCCTCCGCTCCATGAGCAATAAAGAGCGCCAGCTCAAGATCACGCCGGCAGAATGCAAGAAGTGCGGATTTGTATTCTCAAAACGGGAGAAACTGAAAAAGCCGGGCAGATGCCCTGTATGCAAGGCTGAGACCATCCAAGAACCGCTTTTTTCCATTGTCTGACAATCCCAAAATATAAGGAAAATGCTTTTGGGCAGGTAAAATTCAGATGCTTCAGGGGTTAATTATTCATGAAAAAATAACAATAGCTGTTTTCGTTTAACGCCTCCAGTAATATTCCATGGCCTCGGGAATATATTTTTTAATATTCTCAATTCTTGTTTCACTCGTAGGATGCGTGCTCAAAAACTCCGGCACCTTGGCCCCGTTTTTGGAAGCTGCCATCCTGTGCCAGAAATCAACAGCCTCGTGCGGGTCGTAGCCGGCCATCGCCATAAAAATAAGGCCGAGCCTGTCAGCCTCAGACTCATGGAGCCTGCTGTACGGAAGCAGTACGCCTACCTGAGTCCCGAGGCCATAGGCAGCAAGGAAAAGATTATTCGTCTCTTTTGGCTTTTCTGAAAGCGCTGCCGCGAGTGCAACGCCTCCCATCTGGGCTATCAGTCCCTGACTCATGCGCTCATCCCCGTGCCGTGCAACAGCATGCGCGATTTCATGACCCATCACAACCGCCAATCCTGTCTCATCTTTGGTTATCGGCAGTATGCCTGTGTATATCGCTACCTTTCCGCCAGGCATGCACCATGCATTGGCAGATTTGTCCTCTATAAGATTGAACTCCCATTTGTACCCTTTTAACCAGTCTGAAAGACCCTGTTCAAAGAAATACCTGTCCACCGCATTGCTTATTTTTTCTCCTACCCTCTGCACCAGAAGCGCATCCTCTGTCCCCTTTATGGCCTTATGTTTAGATAAAAACTCGCCGTACGAATCAAAGCTCATCGAAAGCACATTTTCTGCAGGGATAAGACTTAGCTGCTGTCTTCCGGTTATGGGGACTGTCTGGCAGGAAAAAATAAATATTAAACAGATTAAGCTAAATAGAATTCTTTTCATGATGCGTCTCCTTATTTTTCCGTGAGCCGGTTTACAGGATTACTTCTGGATTACCTTATGCAATACCCGCTTTAACTCTGTAATCTCATAAGGCTTAGCCAATGAATCTTTAAAACCATATGCCTTGAAATTAGCCAGTATTGGGTCATCCGAATAGCCGCTTGAGACAATAGCATTCACATTAGGGTCGATTTCAAGGAGCTTAGCAATTGTTTCTTTTCCGCCCATGCCGAATGAGATGATAAGGTCTATGATCACTGCATCAAAGGGTTGTCCGGCTTCCATTGCCTTTTTGTATATATCAATCGCTTCCCCGCCCTCTGTGGCAACCGCTGTTTCATAGCCGCACTGCTCTATCATCCTTCCGACGACAATCCTTACTATTTCATCATCATCCATAACCAGCACTCTTCCCTTTCTGGTAAAAGGCACCTGGCCTTTATCATGCGGCTTTGAGGGCCTGGCGATTTCTTCTGATGCTGGCAGATAAACCATAAACTTTGTGCCTGCTCCAATCCTGGATTCGACCTCTATGTGCCCGTTATGTTTGTTGATGATAGAATATGCAGTGGTAAGCCCTAAGCCGCTCCCTTCCTGCTTTGTCGTGAAATAAGGGTCAAATATCTTGTGAATGTTTTCCTCAGGGATTCCGGGGCCATGGTCTTCAACGGTTATCTTCACATACCTGCCTTTTTCGAGAGGAAGATGATTTTTAGTCTCAATGTTAACATTCTCAACTCCTAAAATAATTTCTCTGCCGTCAGGCATTGCCTCCTGCGCATTAATAATCAGGTTGCTTATCGCACTGCTTACCTGTCCTTCATCAACTTCGACAGGCCATGCATCACCCGGTATTGCCAGCTTACACCTCTCGGATGAAACGCCTTCAATCTCCATGGTATTTTTTAATATCCTGGCAATGTCAGTGACCCTTTTTACAGGGATTCCTCCCTTTGAAAAAGTAAGGAGCTGTTTTGTAAGATTCTTTGCCCTTAGAGATGCCTTTTCAACTTCTGTAAGAATATCGAAGATCTCCAGGCCTGGCCTTGCATACATCTTTGCCAGAGAAACGTTGCCTGTAATAGCAGTAAGTATGTTATTGAAATCATGCGCTATGCCTCCTGCAAGTATGCCGAGCGATTCGAGTTTCTGCACCTTCTGAAGCTCTATCTCTGCTTTTTTCCGCTCTGTGATGTCTCGTATTGTCCCGACCGCATGGTATTCATTATTAAGCCTTAGGACTGAAAAGGAAACATCAACTGGTAGCTCACTGCCGTCTTTTTTAACAGCCGTAAACTCCAGTGTCTTGCCCACCGCATAGCCTTCTCCTGTTTTCCTGAATATGTCAAATCCCTGTTGGTAGGCATCATGATGCTCTTTCGGCGCAAGAAGCAGATGGAGGTCTTTTCCTGCGACTTCTTCTAACTTATAACCGAACATTTTTTCTGCGGCAGGATTCCAATAGATAATCTCGCCCTTATTCCCCATATGGATAACCGCATCGGTTATCGCATTTGCCATTGCACGGAACTGCTCTTCCCTCTGGAGCAATAATTCTTCAGTGCGCCTGCGCTCTGTTATATCCCTGACCACTTCAATGCCGGCTACCATTTTCCCTTCTGAATCTTTTAACGGCGATGCTGTTATCTCAAGATAAAGCTCCCTGTCGCCGAAAGCCACCTTTCTTTCTACTTTGGAAATAGTGTCTTTCTCAAAAGACAGGGCCAGAGGGCATCCCTCGCAATTTTCGTCTCTCTGCCTGTAGGCCTTATAACAGTACTCGCCTGCATGGGACCCAAGCAGTTCTTTATGCTTATTGTTCTGGTATACGATTTTGAAGTCAGTGCTCTGAATGCTGACTGCGTCACCGATGGCTTCAATGATCGAGGCAGTCTGCTCATTCAGAAAATTTTTTTTTGATTTGTCTTTTTCCGGCATTGGGTATTAGGGTTGATAAGTATTCATTAAATAATAATCAGGATAATTAAAAGGATAACATCTGAGAAAACAATTTGGCAAGAAGGCAGAATTTGATATAATTTGCTTTAAAGGGGGTGTCTAATGTCCAAATTATTATTTCATATTATTTTCCTTCCTATTGTGATTCTGATTGCAAACAGCAGTCTGGTATATTCTGCAGATTCCTGTATAGACTGCCATGGGAATTCAGTGAAGATGAAAGATTCCGGCTATCCTCATTTCTTCGTGAGTCTGGCAGAGATTCAGGCCCAGACAAAGATGCCTGCCCTCTGCATCCACTGCCATGAAGGAAATAATCAGGCCCTGGACAAGGATGAGGCGCATAAGGGGCTTTTAACGCTAAGGGCCGTGGGCAGGGATTGGGATGTATTACGCAGGACTGAGATGAATACAAAAGACCTGAAGGACTGGCAGAACTTAGAGACTAGGGGGAAAGACAGGGCAACACAGCTTTCTCCGAAGATAATGCTAAGCGGCGATTTGAAAGACAACAGTGCCTACAAGACCTTCATACTTCATGACAAGAATTCCGAGACTCTTGCATTTAATCCTGACATAGCAATGAGGACGTGCGGCCAGTGCCATGAGGATGCCGTAAAGAGTTTTCTTAAAAGCTCAATGGGCGGAGGCAAAGGCGTTCATGCGCACAGCCAGTATATAACATGGACAGGCAGAACCGGCCCCCAGAGTTGCGGTCTTTGGGTAGGCGCTCTTTCAAAACCGAATCAGGATAAATTTACCCCTGAAAACGTCAAATATTTTAATCAATTTATAATGCTGTACTCAGATTGAAGATATTCAGAGACGCCTTGCAGCTTTGTTTAATTCTTCATCAAATGAAAAGAGATTATCATCGCTGCCAGCAGTTTTTGCGCATAAAATGCAATCAACAATATCAATATTCTTTTCCGAGAAAAGGGTCAATGCGCGAATTAGTTCCTCCCTGTCATCATTGGCAATTCCCTTATAATGCAGAATGTCAATCAGACTGTCAGAAGCCTTGTCTTTTGGTACCTGATATATCTTTGTCAGAACATAGATACACTCTGCAATGACACTTTCAAGAATTACCGCCTTTTCACCGCCATTTTTGACTTTATCAAAGAAGTTTTTCGCCTTTGTATACAGGGCAAGGTCGTCTTTAACAAGATAACGGACTATGGCATTGGTGTCAGGAAGACTTCTTGCGGGTTTTCTCACGGACAGCCTCCTCCCATGCTGTTTCTTTTATCTTCCTCATCGAAATGCCTGGCTTCACGCTTTTAGCGTATTCGCTGAGAGACCCGGCTGCATCTCTGACAGGCTTTACTATAACAGTATCATTCTCCACCTCAAAATAAACGGTATTTGTTTTAAGCTTGTCCCTGATCTCCTTAGGGATCGTAACCTGCCCTTTACTTGTAATTTTTACAGCAGGGGTTGTCATTCAAATCACCTTACCTTTCTGTTTAAGCATTACTTATTACAATAGTAATACTTGCAGGGATATTTGTCAATAACCTTAGCCTGCCCGCTTTTTAGCAATAACCTTGAAACGGACAGGAATGATAAGTTGGGGACAGTCCTGGGACACGCATTTCGGGGCAAAATAGCTTATAACAACCTGATATCAAAGGAAGAAATGGCGGGAGCGTGTGGGAATCGAACCCACC
>CAZBSJ010000139.1:0-4965 GCA_964494165.1 uncultured Nitrospiraceae bacterium | reverse complement strand
ACAACGCCTCATTCATCAGAAATGACAATATTGCCATATTCTCTATGCCTGCCTATCCATAATTCCTCATCGTATGATGCTACTTCCTATATTTTGTATCGGAAATTTTTGGAAAAACTTTAGGGGCATTAGGTTAAATTAAAGTTTTTATGTTTTGTGCCGATAAAGATAAACAAGAGGGACTACAATCTCGGAGGTCAGCGTATTAGCCAAAAAAGATTATTCTGGATAATTTATGGATAAAAAACCTCTTGATTTATTGTCCGACAGCGAAACTAATAAAAAAGCAGATAATGATAGGACATTTTTTGACAAAATCAGGGAAAAATGCAGCATTTGCCACAAATCCGAGAAATGTATGATTGATTCCTACAGCCGGAATCTTTGTCATGGAAATCAAAAAAAATAAAGCCTCAACCAAAACATCGGCCCGTCAATATGCTTTCTCAGCCCCCTTCTGGTTATAAAACGCATATAATTGTCTTTTGTCTTATAACAAGCAGTCTGTCTGTAAGAAATTTACGGACTTCAAAGCTTGATAGGGACTGGCCCTGCCTTCCAGATACCCTCAGCGTAAGCCTGCGTTGTCCTGTCTATCGAAAAATATCCCATGTTGGCAACATTCATGATTGACATCCGTGTCCAGAGATCCTGATTATTGTAAGCCCGGCTTACCTTTCGCTGGCACTCAGCATATGAATTGAAATCGGCAAGCACCATGTAATGATCTCCATGCATGAGGAGGGTATTGATTAAAGGCGTGAAAAAGTCAGGCTCTGTCTCAGAGAAAAAACCCTCAGAAATCATGTCGATAACTGTCTTTAGTTCAGCGCTAGCCAAGTAATATTCGACAGGGTTATATCCTCGCGATCTTAAGTCCCTGATTTCCTGAATTGTATGGCCAAAGGTAAATATATTGTCTTTTCCAACTTCCTCCGTAATCTCGATATTTGCTCCATCAAGAGTGCCAATCGTAATTGCCCCGTTTAAGGCGAACTTCATATTGCCGGTACCGGATGCCTCTGTTCCGGCAGTCGAAATCTGCTCTGAAAGATCTACAGCCGGGATGATTTTCTCAGCAAGTGATACTGAATAGTTTTCGATAAATACCACCTTCAGTTTATCTCCTATACGAGGGTCATTATTAATGATATCAGCAATCGAATTGATGAGTTTGATAATAAGTTTGGCCATATAGTAACCCGGCGCCGCCTTTCCGGAAAATATGATTGTTCGAGGGACAATATCAACATGCGGATTGTTTTTTATCTTATTGTAGAGACTGATAACGTGCAGGGCATTAAGCAGCTGGCGTTTGTACTCATGTATTCGTTTGACGTGTCCATCAAACAAAGATGCAGGGTTAACGACTATTTTTGTCTGCTTATAAATATACTCTGCAAGCTGTTCTTTGTTTTTATGCTTTATCTCACGCCACTGCTCTTTGAAAGACGCATCATCCGCGTATGGAATCAGTTTCTTCAGTTCAAATAGATCAGTTACCCATCGGTCACCGATGGCAGAGGTAATCAGTTTAGACAGACGGGGATTACAAAGCCTGAGCCATCTCCGCTGGGTTATGCCGTTTGTCTTATTATTGAATTTTTCAGGCCACAGTTCATAAAAGCTTTTAAATAAATCCTTTTTTATGATCTCAGTATGAAGCGCTGAGACCCCGTTCACTGAATGGCTTCCCACAATCGCAAGATGTGCCATCCTTATTCTTTTCTCAGATCCTTCTTCGATAATCGACATATCTCTGAGCCTGTTAACATCTCCTGAATATTTAGCCTTAACCTCATCAAGAAAACGCCGGTTTATTTCATAGATAATCTGAACGTGCCTGGGCAAAACTCTCTGAAACAGAGCAACAGGCCATTTCTCAAGCGCTTCAGGCAAAACGGTATGGTTTGTATAGGCAAATGTCCTAACAGTTATATCCCATGCCTTTTCCCAGTCAATTCCTTCAATGTCAACCAGTATCCTCATAAGCTCTGAGATGCCGATGGCCGGATGTGTATCGTTCAGTTGGATCACAACCTTATCAGGGAAGTCTCTGAACTGATGGCCGTGTGGACGGTTCTTCTTATAGCGCTGTATTATGTCCTGTATCGTTGCAGAGACAAAGAAATACTCCTGCCTCAGCCTCAGTTCTTTCCCAATAAAAATATTGTCATTCGGATATAGCACCTTGGAAATCGTCTCTGACTGGGCTTTATCAGAAACCGCCTTTTCATAATCTCCATGATTAAAATAGTCGAGGTCGAAATCGCGGCTAGACTTGGCTGACCAGAGCCGCATAGTGTTTACTGTGTTGTTGCGGTAGCCCGGAATCGGCGTATCATAGGCCATAGCAAAGATATCCTTAGTATCTATCCATTCATGGCGGAAGATTCCCTGTTCATCAACATATTCTTTCACATGACCGTAAAATTTAACCGGATAGAGGAATTCAGGCCTTTCAATCTCCCACACATTGCCATACCGGAGCCATGTATCAGGAGTCTCGATCTGATAGCCGTTGATGATTTTTTGGAAAAAAATGCCGTATTCATAACGAATTCCATAGCCATAGGCCGGCAATTCAAGAGTTGCCATCGAATCCATAAAGCAAGCGGCAAGCCTGCCGAGCCCGCCATTGCCAAGCCCGGCATCAAACTCTATCTCCTGCAACTCTTCGAGATCATGACCGAGGTCTGAGAGAGCACTGTATACTGAATCATTCATATCCAGATTGACAACGGAATTGCTAAGGGTCCTGCCGATAAGAAACTCGAGTGAAAGATAATAAATCCGCTTTGCATCTTTCCTGTAATATGTCTGCTGGGTCTCGATCCATTTCCTGATAAGGTGGTCACGAACAGTCATAGCAAGGCTGGTATAACAGTCCCGCTGTGTTGCAGTGAACTCATCCTTGGCAAGAGAATATGTGAGGTGATGTGCAAAAGACTGCTTGATTGACTCGTTGTCAGAGCCGTTGGAGGAGGCTAATTGTTTACGGGTTGTCCTAAGAGATTGTTTTGTATTTTCAATAATCTTCTTAACGTTCATATATCTATTGACCAACCTCTCTTTTCATTAAAAAGATTAGGACTATTGTATATGATACCGGCAGGCAAGACAACTAAAAATAATTGCGGTGATACCCTCAACAGAAGCAAACAGTTCAAATATCAGAGAAAAAAGTGTTTGAAATGATTCTGATGACATATTAGAATCAGATTTTTTAAAGTCTATCTATTTATACTCAAGAAAACAAAAAGGGCAGGAAGTCCTGCCCTTTTGAATATATCTATATCCTGATAAAACTATTTGCCGAATCTCTTCCTTCCATACAAAGCAAGGCCCAAAAGCCCGCCACCTAAGAGCAAGAGAGTGCTTGGCTCAGGTACTTGCTGTGATCCAAACTCACCTACATGACTGAACCGACCTATATTCATAACTTTTTGAATTTGAAAATCTGAAAGAGCTACCACCGCCCAATCAAATTTGTCATTGTTCCAGTATAGATAGTGAGTATTCGAAACTTTATCGCCAGTCCCTATCTTAATCAGAAAATATAAAGGGCTGTCTTTAAGATCTAATGCCCATATATCCTGAGTATTGTCGACTTTTGTCCAATCTTTTGCAATAGTATCATATTTATCCTGCTCAGTAAAACTGGTACCTAACACTGAGTTTACCCAGTTGATTTCTGTCTGATTGCCGCTATTCGAGAGCAGACTCGAGAAGAGAAGTGTATCCTTAATCCCTACATCAATTGCCCCGCTATTAATTGTGAGAGACCATGTCAACCCAGCAAAAGACAGGGAGAGACCAAAAACTATCGCTACTATCAAAACTAACTTTTTCATCGTTACCTCCGTAATGTTTATTTGTTATCAATGTTATAAGGTTATATGCAACAAATGTGCCAATCGCCTACTTGTTGATTTTAAAGGATTTTTTGCCAAATATTTTCAAAAAGCCTCGCATTTTTTGTCTAATTTCTTAGAATCTGTCTAATTTCTTAGACAAGGTTTAAACTTCAAGGGGTTCATATATTGATTTTAAAGGAATATTTTTCATCGAATATTAGAATGAGAAAACAAAAAATTGTACCAAAAGGAAACAGTGCTTATATAAGGAGTTATCGAGGTTGAACCTCGATAGGCCTTACTCTGAAAACAAAAGGGATGCAGATTTTGCATCCCTTTTGTACAGTCAATTAATCGTTTAATCTAAAGGAATCTTTATGTCCTGCGTCTTACTGCAAACCCAAGCCCCAACATTCCCGCGCCTAGTAAAAGAAGGGTTGAGGGTTCAGGAACTGGGACTTGTACTGGTGTAGCATCTGTTATTACAACATCCATGCCAGCTTGGGATACTACATACTGCTTACCATACTCAAATTGCATAAGAGCATAACTTGTCAAGTCGTTAGTGCCATTGTTGAACAAAATCCCAAAATGTAATGTTTGTCCAAGGTTCAAAGTAAGCGCTCCAGTTGTTAACCCTGCATACCAAAGGCTATTTTTTGTAAAATAGATTGTCTGCGCACTATATATCCCGTCACTTAAAACAAACATTTTGTCTGCTGTACCTTCATCGAAATCATAAATATAAATAGAACCGCCTCCAGTAGAGATAGTTACTTCTAACATATTAGTGTCGCCATCTGTTGGAAGCCATGCACCACTATATGAACCCAAATCAACAGGAACTGCACCAGCATTTACAGCTAAAATCAGAGTGAACATCACCACTAAAATTATTTTTTTAATCATTATCTATCACCTCCTGCCAAAGTTTATATTTTAAAATATTAAAAGCAATTACTATGCCAACGCGCAAACCAGTTGATTTTAAAAGAATTTCAAAAAAGCTTGTCCTTATTTTTTGTCTAATTTCTTAGAATCTGTCTAATTTCTTAGACAAGGTTTAATAAGGAGTTATCGAGGCCTTACCTCGATAGGCCTTATTACT
>CAZBSJ010000138.1:0-4980 GCA_964494165.1 uncultured Nitrospiraceae bacterium | reverse complement strand
CGAGAGAATACTTTTTTTTGAGAGAGTATCCTATGTAGTATATGAATTCAAAAATGCCCATATTATCCCTGAATTTTTTTATAAATATTTTGCAATCTCTGCCATCGCCTTTTCCACAGAGCCGGATTTTTCATCGAAAAGCTCTTTTGCCTTTTTTCCGATAACTTCTCTTTTTTCTGAAGATTCAAGAAGCGACTTTAATTCCTGAAATAAGCTTGAATCATTAGCCTCAACTGCCGCATTATCCCTGTAAAATTCCTTTGCAAAAGGAAAGTTCTCCATGTGAGGGCCGCATATGACCGGCTTTGCCCAGTATGCCGCCTCAAGCAGGTTCTGGCCACCATGTTCGATAAAACTCCCCCCCATAACAGCTATATCAGCAGTCTTATAAGCAGATGCGAGTTCTCCTATGGCATCAAGAATTATTATATGCCCCTTTATGATTTTTGCGGTTGAATCACTGCCTTGGAGTTCAGACCGCTTTGTGTAAACAATATCTGAAGATTTGATCAACTCCTCAACCTCCTTAAATCTTTCAGGATGCCGCGGTGCGATTATAAGATTCAGATCAGGGAAGTCTTTTTTTAGCCGGCCGAATACTGAAACCATCAGCTTCTCTTCTCCCCTGTGGGTACTGCCTGCGATTATTAACGGAGATCCAAGGGCCTGCGTCCATTTCAGCATTTTCTCTGAAGGTCTTGTATCAAATTTAAAATTTCCTATAACCTTTATCCTGTCTTCCGGAGCGCCGAGTTCTCTGATCCTCTGCGCGTAAACATTATCCTGCATGCCGAACAAATCTATATAGCTAAAAATATCCTTGAGGAAGAATCTTATCTTTTTATATCCCTTGAATGAATTGTCAGATATCCTTCCGTTTAAAATAACTGAGGGCACATCGCTATTATTTAATTCTTTGAACAGATTAGGCCAGAGTTCAGTCTCCATCGTAATAAATAATTCGGGCCGGAAGCGTCTTATTGTCTTTTTCAGTACAAAACCTATATCAAACGGGAGATATATTACCCTGGTCTGAGCCGGCACTCTCTCCAGCGCAATTTTCTGTCCCGTATCAGTGATTGTTGACACCAGGAGATTTAAATGAGGGAACTTTTCCTTTACCCTTCTTAAAAAAGGAATGGCTGCGGTTACTTCTCCCACAGAAACTGCATGAATCCATATAAGCTTTGAGGCAGTTGTATTGATTTCTGAATCAAATTTTCCGAATTTTTCTCTAAGCCACCTGCTTCTTATATTTTCAGGCCT
Organism: uncultured Nitrospiraceae bacterium; assembly: GCA_964494165.1. Taxonomy (GTDB): domain Bacteria; phylum Nitrospirota; class Thermodesulfovibrionia; order Thermodesulfovibrionales; family UBA1546; genus CAZBSJ01. The sequence goes on along the minus strand of CAZBSJ010000138.1, from coordinate 3,714 downwards.
TTTCAGGTACTGAAATGGAAGAAGAAAGATGATTACAAAAAAATAAAGCATGCTGTATATCAATTTTAGAATCATAAAAATAACCCAAATAATTCAATCTTTGGGCTAATGCTGCTCATCGCGCCAGTTCATAGACCATTTCTGCAACCCGTTCAGAGGGCCTTTTGCCTTTAAACATTTTCTTAACCTTTCTGAAATCTTCTATCATATCTCCCCTGTACTTTTTATCTGATATGATTTTCCTTATCTCATCAGAGATATTTCCGGGATTAGCTTCGGACTGAAGGAGTTCTTTTACGACAGTCCTGCCGCATATTATATTGGCAAGCGAGATATGCTTTACGTTTACAATCATTCTCCCGATAAAATATGTAAGAAAGAAAAGCTTGTATATTATCACCATCGGTGTCTCAAGAAACGCAGCCTGCAATGTGGCTGTTCCAGAGGCAATTACTGCCATATCAGACATAAACAGGGCTTTTATGGCATTATCCTTTTTTACGACAACTTTTTCATATTCCAGCTTACTAATAATATCCTGATATTTTTTGATATCAATATTAGGTGCCACAGGCATAATGAACTGATACTCCGGAAAGTCTTTCCTGAACTCTCTTACAAAATCAAGCATGACAGGCAGCAAGCTTTTCAACTCATGCGGCCTGCTGCCGGGCAACAGAGCTATTGTGGAATTGTTGGCTTTCAATCCGGCACTGATTTTCAATTCATCCCTATCAAGCTCATGCTTCATTGCCTCTATATCTTCAAGCACAGGATGGCCTACGAATTCAGCCTCCACCCCTGCGTTTTTATATATTGCTTCCTCAAAAGGCAATATTACAGCGATTTTGTCAGATATGTCAGCAATCGTCTTAATCCTGCCCTTTCTCCAGGCCCAGATCTGAGGGCTGACATAATAAAGGATCTTTATGCCCTTTTCCTTAGCTATCTTGCCTACCTTAATATTAAAGTCAGGATAGTCGATCAGGACAATGACTTTAGGAGAAAGCCTGTCCATTGCTTCTACTACTTTTCTGAATGTCTCTTTGATCGCCTTGTAAGAAGAGACTGCCTCGAAAAGCCCGAACGCGCTGGCGATTCCTGATACAAGCTCAACTCCTGCATCCCTCATCTTTTCACCGCCGACACCGGCAATATGCACCTCAGGCCATTTGGCCTTTAATGCCCTAGCAAGCAGAGAGCCGTATAATTCACCTGAACTCTCGCCAGCAATTATCATTACAGTATCCATAATAAGCCTGAGTTTATCTGAACAGACAGGTTGTTATGTTTGATAGGATTTTTTTGCTGACCTGCCGGCAGGCAGACAGGTATTCAGACAGTTTAAAATGCAAATAATCGAGAGGCAAAAACCTCGCAGTTCCAGACATTAGTCTGGAACTGGAATGAGTGAAAATATTATATCCTGTCGGTTTAAAGACCATTAACTATTCCGGCTATCTTCTCTACCACTTCCCCGGCAAGGAATGGATTCATTGGCAGTGAAAGCACTTCTCTTGCTGCCTTTTCAGTTACAGGGAAATCCCCCTCTTTGTATCCAAGATACGCTAGTGCCTCCTGAAGATGTAACGGGATCGGATAATAAACAACAGAGGATATGCCCTCAGATTTCAGTTTTTCCTGGAGAACATCGCGCTTAGGGGTCACTATTGTATATTGATGATATACATGATGACACCCGGCCTTTTCCTTTGGGCAAACCACTTTACCGGATAAGAGTTTTGTATAAAGAGAGGCATTCTCTCTCCGTTTTTTATTGTACTCATCAATTCTTTTAAACTTGACCAGGAGTATTCCGGCCTGCATCTCATCCAGCCTGCTGTTAAAGCCTACTGATTCATGCCTGTAAGCACCCTTTGAGCCATGATTCCTTAATTTCTTAATCTCTTCTGCAATAGATGCGTCATTAATAGTCACCATCCCGCCGTCCCCGTAAGCGCCGAGGTTCTTGCTTGGATAAAAACTGAAGCAGCCTGCATCACCAAAACTGCCGACCTTTTTCCCGTTTATTGACGCTCCAAATGCCTGTGCGCAGTCTTCAATTATTCGCAGATTATATTTCTTTGCTATTTTATTAATCTCTTCCATATCAGCAGGATGTCCGAATATGTGCACAGGAATGATTGCCTTTGTCCTGGAAGTAATCTTTTTTTCGATCTGCCTTACATCTATATTTAATGTATCAGGCTCTACATCCACAAACACAGGCGTTGCACCCGTGTAAATAATCGCCTCTGCAGTAGCAAAAAAAGTGAAAGGCGTTGTTATTACCTCGTCGCCCTCGCCTATTCCAAGGGCATCAATGCTCAGATGAAGCGCATCAGTCCCTGAAGCAACGCCCAATGCCGAAGATACTTTATGGTACTCTGCAATCTTTTTTTCCAGTTCAGAAACCTTTGGCCCGAGCACAAAGCTTGAGCTCTCAAGTATCTCTGTAAGAATACCCATTACCTCTTTCTGAATCTCAGAAAATTCCCTCTTCAGGTCAATCATTGGGATCATTATCTGTCTCCTTGCCCTCTTATTTTATTCCCTTAATTTTTTCTGTAATGTCTAATGCAACCATTAATGCGTTTCTTCCCTCAATGCCTGACACTTTAGGCTTCCTTCTCTCTTTTACGCATTTTATAAAATCAATCAGCTCTTCTTTCAAAGGCTCTTTCTTCTCAGCCTGTATGATGTCAAAAGACATATTCCCATCTTTCTTAAAATAGGTCCTCACTTCGCATGACTGATAGTCCACCGTAAGATAGGAATCTTTCTGATATATCTTCAGAGTTCTCTGCTTTTCAGGCGAAAGCCTGCTGGCAGTTGCAACTGCCATACATCCGTTTTCAAATTCCAGCCACACCTTTGCGAAATCTATCTTATCTGTGAGAATGCTAGTGCCGGTTGCCCTTATTTCACTTACGGGAGAAGAAAGAAGGCTGAGCATTATATCAATGTCGTGTATCATTAGGTCAAGCGTAATATCAACATCTATTCCCCTTCCCAAAAAAGGCGACAGCCTTTCTGATTCCAGAAACCCCGGCTTATTCACCATTTCGGACACGGTTATAACTGCCGGGTTAAATCTCTCTATATGGCCTACCTGAAGGATACGCTCTTTTTTTTCTGCTTCATTAATGAGAGCATCAGCCTCAGCAATGCTGACAGTCATGGGTTTTTCAAGAAGAAGGTCCTTGCCTGCCTTCAGGCAAAGCATTGCTATTTCGTAATGTGATATTGTTGGGGTTACAATGCTTACTGCATCCAGTTTATCTATTATCTCTTTATAATCCGAATATGCCTTGCAATTGTATTTATCTGCAAGTTCCTTGGCCCTTTTAATGTCTGTATCAACCAGCGCAACCAGTTCTGCACCCTCAATCTCTGAATACACCCTTGCATGATGCTGGCCAAGATAGCCTGTTCCTATAACGCCTACTTTTACTGACACAAAGTTCTCCTTTAATTAAAAATTAACAAGTATTTTGCACTAAACAGAGATGTTTGGGCAAGTAACAGATAAATGTAGCAAGTCATCTGTAATGAAATCTTGCCGGCATATCAGGGGACACTTGAAAAAGCCGTGATGCAACACCTTTTACATGCCATGCCATTATATTTGAGCTTTTCCAACGAAAACTTTACTCACCATTTACCGTAATTTAATCCATCCAGACCATAAAGCATGGCATATTATAAACTTAA
>CAZBSJ010000137.1:0-5018 GCA_964494165.1 uncultured Nitrospiraceae bacterium | reverse complement strand
TGATGAATTCCGGAAAGCCTTCGTTATTTTTTTCGCTGATGGCGAGATGACGATATCCTCATATCTATGTGCCTGAAACTCTGATAAAGCACATTTACCTCCTTGACAATAAAGCATATTTTTGTGTTTAATTTATATTTCAGGCTCGTAGCTCAGGGGGAGAGCGCTTCCTTGACACGGAAGAGGTCGGCGGTTCGAGACCGCCCGGGCCTACCATATGTTTATTGCATGAGAACGGAGGAATTGATATTAAAATAAGATTTTCCGATAAAAGAGAAGAAGAGATCTCAGACCTTTCAGAGATTAAAAAAAGGCTTAAAAAAGAGGGTGCAATAGCAATAAAACTCGATTCTGAGTTAAAGGATTTGGATTCAATCAAAGAAATCCAGCAGCAGTCCTTAATTGAATCAGTCACATTTGAATCATCCGAAGGAAAAGAGATATACAGGCACAGTACTTCTCATGTAATGGCTCATGCTGTTAAGGAACTATTTCCGGATGCAAAGCTGGCGATAGGCCCTTCAACAGACGAAGGTTTTTACTATGACTTTGATCTGGACCGTCCATTTACGCCTGAAGACCTGACTCTGATAGAAAAAAAGATGAAAGAGCTGATTAAGAAGAACGCCTCTTTTGCCAAGAGGACAATGTCCAAAAAGGATGCGATTGAGTTCTTTAAGAGCAGGCATGAGGATTATAAGGCAGAACTTCTCTCTGAAATAGAGGATGACACCGTATCCCTGTACGAAGAGGACGGCTTTGCTGACCTGTGCAGAGGCCCTCATGTGGCTTCAACAGGTATTATTAGGGCATTTAAGCTTTTGAGCATTGCAGGAGCTTACTGGCGCGGCAATGAAAAAAATAAGATGCTCCAGAGGATCTACGGAACGGCATTCTCTGATGAAAAGGATTTAAAAGACTACCTTAATTTCCTTGAAGAGGTAAAGAAAAGAGACCACAGAAAGTTGGGGAAAGAATTAGATCTTTTCAGCATAAGCGATGATATAGGTCCGGGATTAATACTCTGGCATCCTAATGGCGCAATAATAAGAAAGACAATGGAGGATTTCTGGAGAGATGAGCACCTGAAGGCTGACTACAAGATTCTTTATTCTCCACATATAGCAAAATTAAATTTATGGCAGAAGAGCGGCCATCTGGAGTTTTACAGGGAAAACATGTATTCGCCAATGGAGATTGAGAACATAGAATATGAACTCAAGCCGATGAACTGTCCTTTCCACATCGGGGTGTATAAAAGCTCATTAAGGAGTTACAGGGAATTTCCTATCAGGTACGCTGAACTGGGCACAGTTTACAGATACGAGCGCTCAGGAGTGCTCCACGGCTTATTAAGGGTCAGGGGTTTTACGCAGGACGATGCCCATATCTTCTGCAGGGAAGACCAGATAGAAGAAGAGATACTGAATATACTCGACTTTACCCTTTTTGTGCTGAAGACCTTTGGGTTTGATTCTTATGATATTTATCTCTCAACCCAGCCGGAAAAATATGTTGGGACGCCAGAAAACTGGGAAAGGTCAACCAATGCCCTTAAACAGGCGCTTGATAAAAAGGGGCTGACTTATCAGATAGACCCTGGAGAAGGCGTATTTTACGGTCCAAAGATTGATATAAAAATAAGGGATTCCCTTAACAGGGCCTGGCAGTGCAGTACTATTCAGGTTGATTTTAATAACCCTGAGAGGTTTGACGTCGCTTACAGGGGCAGTGACGGCAAGGAACACCAGCCGATAATGATCCACAGGGCACTTATGGGCTCTCTGGAAAGGTTCTTCGGCGTGCTTATAGAGCATTACGCCGGCGTGTTCCCACTATGGCTTACCCCTGTTCAGGTCAGGGTTTTGACGATTGCAGAGAGACATTCCGGCTATGCGAAAGAAATATCTGACCGGTTAAAAAGCGAGGGCCTAAGGGTCGAGACTGATGCCGAGAACGAGAAGATCGGACATAAAATAAGAGAAGCCACTATTAGAAAGATACCGTATTTAGTTATAATAGGCGATAAAGAATTGGAAGAAAGAAAATTGACGGTAAGAAAACGAAGCGGAGAGAATATCGGGCCGTTCACAATTGACGAATTTATTAAGATAATGAAAGATACTGTGACAACAAGGCAGTAATGTTTATATAATATAAACTATTTATTTCTGGAGGTGACGCATAGATAAAAATATCAGAGTAAACGAGAAGATCAGGGCCAGGGAAGTACGGCTTATTGACGAAGAAGGAAAACAGTTAGGCATTTTGCCGACAAGAGAGGCTTTAAGTATAGCAGCGGAAAGAGACCTTGATCTGGTTGAGGTGTCGCCCGGAACTGTCCCTCCTGTTTGCAGACTGCTTGATTTCGGTAAATATAAATACCAGATGAGCAAGAAGCAGGCTCATGGCAAGAAGATTGATGTAAAGGAAGTAAAGATAAGGCCTCAGATCGACACGCATGATCTTGAGCTTAAGGTGAGAAACATAAGGCGTTTTCTTGACGAAGGCCATAAGGCAAAAGTGATGATGTTCTTCAGAGGCAGAGAGATGGCAAGACCGGAGCTCGGCATGATGGTTTTTGACAAGATGATGCAGATGCTCACAGGAAAGTTTAATATAGAAGTGAAACCAAAACTCGAGGGCAATCATATAACAATGGTGATAGCGCCGAGCAGTAAGTGAAAAGGAGGACAGGATGCCTAAGATGAAAACACACAGAGGTGCTGCGAAGAGATTCAAGGTAACCGGCACAGGCAAGATAAAGAGGAGCAAGGCCTATAAAAGCCATATCCTTACAGGAAAGCCTGCAAAACGGACAAGAAATCTGAGGACCTCTGCAATTGTTGACAGCGCAAATGAAAAGCATATTAAGAGATTACTGCCGTATTCTTAATACGGAAAACATTCGATGCATCAGACATGAAACTGATTTGGTTACTTATGTTGATTGTGCATCGTAAAAGATATATACGCTAAGGAGGACGTATGCCAAGGGCAAAAGGTGGATTTAAAACAAGGAGAAGAAGGAAAAAAGTTCTTGAGATGGCAAAGGGCTATTACAGCGCCAAGAGCCGTCTTTTCAGGATAGCTACAGAGACTGTTGATAAGGCATTGCAGTATGCCTACAGGGACCGCAAGGCAAAAAAGCGCGAGTTCAGGTCTCTCTGGGTTATCAGGATTAATGCTGCTGCAAGAGCAGCCGGACTGACCTACAGCCAGCTGATGTCAGGCCTTAAAAAATCTCATATCAGCCTTAACAGAAAGGCTTTGGCTGATATGGCTTATAATGATCCTAAGGCTTTTAATTCACTCGCAGAATCTGTAAAGAAAAAGCTTGCCGCATAGAATAGCGGCAGGCTTCTTTCCCAAATGATAGAAACCGATTCTCTGAAAAAATCATTTCTGGATGAGTTAAATTCAGCTTCGTCTGCTGCAGAACTTCAGAACATAAGGGTAAAGTATCTTGGCAGGAAAGGGCTTCTTACCAGTCAGCTCAAGAGCCTTGCGACTCTTTCACCTGAGGAAAAAAAGACATTCGGAAAATCAATCAATGAATTAAAGGCATTCATCGAAACAGAAATAGCCACAAAAGAAAATCTTGTTGGAAAAAAAGACCTTCAGGACAGACTTGCATCCGAGGCTATAGACACAACGCTTCCCGGAAAATTTACCCGGCCGGGGAGAGAACACCCCATAAACAGCGTCTTAAAAGAGATAACAGACATATTTGTAAGGATGGGGTTTAGCGTTGAAGAGGGGCCTGAAGTTGAACTCGACTATTACAATTTCGAGGCGCTGAACATCCCTAAGGATCACCCTGCAAGGGATATGCAGGATACTTTTTATGTCACGGATGAAGTGCTGCTCAGAACGCATACATCACCTGTGCAGGTCCGGGTCATGGAGAAGAAAAAGCCGCCTCTCAGGTTTATTGCACCCGGCAAGGTCTACAGATGCGACGCGGATATCTCACACACACCGATGTTCCATCAGGTAGAGGGGTTGATGGTTGACACTGACATATCCTTCAGTGATTTAAAGGGCGTGCTTGAGACATTCATACACAATATCTTTACTCCTGAGACTCCTGTGAGGTTCAGGCCGAGCTTTTTCCCTTTTACAGAGCCTTCTGCAGAGGTGGATATAGGCTGCATATTCTGCAAGGGACTGGGCTGTCAGGTATGCAAAAAATCAGGGTGGCTTGAGATACTCGGGGCAGGCATGGTAAACCCGCGCGTGTTCGAGATAGCAGGCTATGACCCTGAGTTTTACACAGGCTTTGCGTTCGGCATGGGTGTGGAGAGAATAACCATGCTTAAGTATTCTATTGACGATATCAGGCTTTTCTACGAAAACGATATCAGGTTTTTAAGGCAGTTCTAAATAACATTAGCCTTGCTCTTTCGATTCGCTTCTTACGGTGTCCATTATCATTTCGAGTGCGATAAAACTCAGTCTTTAAGTAATTAACCAGGATTGTCCATTAGAGATGCGATGGGAATATGGCTGGCAGATCAAAAGCCAGTGACTTATCCCAAAGCCCTGTGAACCATTCACGTCTTCGCATTGCCAGAGATAACTTAAGAACTCTGGCATTTCCATTTTTCGTCAGATAGCCGCCGACAGCAAAAACCTTATACCGTAACGTCTTCAAAGCAGGTTGAACCTTGCTGCCCAAAACGACCTGTCGGAACAGACTCATCAGGTTGTAGGCCAGCATAACAAAGTTCATTGTCGCCTCTGTAGCGCTGAAGTTTTTTACGTTGAAACTATCTGCTCCAAAATCATATTTCAGCTCCTTGATACGGTTTTCTGCATCGGCTCTCATTCTATAGATTTTCCATATTACTGCCGACGGCAGATCAAGACTGGTGACAAAACATCCATACCGATTGTAACGCCAAAATAGAAATGTCCTATAGAGAGACTGCTAAACTGTCTAATTTAACAGGAGGACAGTATGGCAGGAAAGGACATAATCATGGCAAAGCAGAAGGAGTTAAAGAGGCTGCATG
>CAZBSJ010000136.1:1753-5054 GCA_964494165.1 uncultured Nitrospiraceae bacterium | reverse complement strand
TATGAAACTAAGGAGCTTATTTTTCTTACAGAAGGTCCTTTGTCATCAGGCTTTTCTTCTGAAATACTGACAGTTTATTTGGCAAAAGGCCTGTTGTTTAAGGGCATTACACAAAGGGATGAGACAGAAGATATAGAGGTCTTTAAGATTCGACTGTCTGATCTTAACAATAAATTATCTTTTTTCAGCTCACAGGGCGATGCAGTTGACCTTAAGATATTAGGATTCATCGAGCTTGCAAAAAGGCATTTTTAATGTCCGCATGCTTAATACGGACAAGCTAATTAATATCCAGCACGGATTTGTTCATTAAAAAAAAATAAATAGCATGGTTTTTTTATACACTGTCAATTTTTTTTGACATTAACAAAAAAAGATGTGTTATACTTCTTGCATGCGTAAATACATAGTTATAGCAATTCTTGCCGCTGTTGTTTCAGTCGGGTACATCTTCATTGCAAACACTACTCATAGCGGGAACAAGGAAGAGCATGAATGTATAAAATGCCACAAGTTGACCAATGAGGAGGCGCTTAACATCCTCAGGGAGGCAATGCCTGATGTAAGAATCCTTGAGATAAAGGACGGCCCTGTTAAGGGACTATGGGAAGTGGTTCTGGAGGGCAGGGGACAAAAGGGCATTGTCTACATCGATTACTCTAAAGAGCTTCTTGTATCAGGCGGCATATTTAATATAAAGACCAAGACAAATCTCACGGCAGACAGACTGGCCAGCCTCAATAAGGTCGATGTCTCAAAAATACCTCTCGATGATGCCTTGCTGATGGGAGATAAAAAAGCAACAAAGAAGGTTATTGTATTTACAGACCCGGATTGACCATTCTGCGGAAGACTTCATCAGGAGATGAAGAAGGTGCTGGAAAAAAGGAAAGACATTGCTTTTTATGTAAAACTGTTTCCTTTGGTAAGCATCCATCCAAAGGCTTATAACAAATCAAAGACAATAGTATGCGAAAAATCAATAGAACTGCTGGAAGACGTCTTTGCCGGCAAGACTATCCCGGAGCCTAAATGCACAACCTCAGCAATAGATGACAACATAAAGCTTGCTGAAAAATTTGGCATAACAGGAACGCCCGCTATAATCATGTCTGACGGCGTTATCATTCCCGGCTACAAAGAAGCAGACGCCTTAATCTCTCTGATCGACCAAAGGAAGTAGCTACCCCAATGAATATCTGCAGTAAGAATACCGGCATTTACAAAAAAGTAAGTGATAGGGCAGGGGAGGAATGCTTTTAGGTACACTGCCTGAAAAAGACTTTTTCGGGAGAAGAGAAGATCTTGCACATCTCTACAATCTGGCAATAGAGGCAGAAAAAGGAATTTCGCAAAATATCTGTGTCTCAGGCCCTGGCGGTGTTGGGAAGACAGAACTTTTAAAGCAATTATTTAATCAGCTTTTCTGGGGACAATCCAAGGTCGCCCCTTTTTATTACGTTCCGAATAATGCACTCCTTTCATCTGCTGCATTTGCCAGAGATTATCTTATTCATTTCATATGTCAGAGGCTTGCATTTGATCTCAGGGATGTAGCCCTTTTGAACACGGACAGCATTTCGATAGAAAACCTGGAGTCGATTATAGGGGAGAAAAAGGCAGGTTGGGCCCAGAAGATTTTGGAAAGATATCTGGCAGACGGGAAAGAACCAACAGATGCCCTGCGAATTGCCTTGAATGCCCCGTATCAGTCAACGCTGACAACAGACATCCCTGTAGTTGTAATGATTGATGAGTTTCAGAGACTTAATAATCTAAATATAAACGGAAAGACTGACCCCCTTCTTGCATCGCTTTTTGAAAAACCGATGTCTTTCAAAAAAGCACAATATCTTATTTCAGGCAACCAGACTGAGGTGATGGAAATGCCTGTCACCAGCCATTTCTCAAAGATTGACCTCGGCAATCTGAGATTAGACGGAAGCAGCAAGCTTTTTTCAGCTGTATGCGAGGCGTATGGGGTCAAAAAACATGTGATACCCTATGCACTCATTAACCGCCTAGGAGGCAACCCGTTTTATATCAGATGCATTGCAAAGACAGCGGGGATTAACAAAAAATTCGAGGAGGGCGAACTCTGGAAGGCTTATACTTCCGAGGTATGTAGTGGAGGCATTTATGTTTACTGGTCATCAAAGCTGAAAAACTTTTTGCACGAACCTAATCTGAGAAAAGATGCGCTTGAGGCTTTAAGCAGAATATATGAAGCGGAAGGCTCATTCCCCTATCAAAAAATATTAAAGATGATATCGCCTGATAACGCGCTTGCAGAGAGGGTGGTAACAGCCATTTACCGCGCAGGCTTTATCACAGGAGAATATGGAGTATTTGGAAGGCCGGAAGACAAGGTCTTAATGGATTTTGTACGGAGCCTTTATCTCAAAGAGATCAGCGGGCTTGCCTATCCTGAGATCGAAAAGAGATTGCTCGAAGAAATAACAGAGGCTGAAAGCCCCAAAGACAAAGGCATAATTTATGAGATGACCATTCCAAGGACAAGGGATGCCGAGCTTGTCGCAGCGCAATGCCTGGAGCAGATAGGCAGGAACCTGCATCTGGATGAGGAAAGCATCGGTCAGATGCAGATGGCTGTTATAGAGGCATGCATAAATGCCATTGAGTATGGAAGCAAAGAAGACAACAAGATATATCTTGGCTTCAGGGTAACCGAGGATAATTCCCTTGAGGCATCCATAGAAAGCGCAGGAAAAGAATTTATAGCGCAAGAGACAGGCGAGCCTTTTATGGGCAGGGGGATGAAAGAAGATGCCGGCAGGGGATGGGGCATTAAACTTATGAAGAAGTTCGCAGATTCCGTGCGTTTTGAAAAGACAGGCAGAGGGATAAAAGTTATATTGGTTAAAAGCCTGCAGAAATCTACAAAGATGGAGGAGGACATATCAGCAAGTGAATAATTTTTCCATTTCTTTAAAGTCTTCAAAAGATATAGTGGTTATTATTCCCAAGGGATATGTAAACGACCTTGGCGCTGAGAGGCTCGAGCATGCATGCGAACAGCTTCTGGACAAAGGCATGAAAAAATTCGTAATAAATTTTTCTGACATGAATTATATTAACAGCATCGGAGCGTCGATATTTACCGGGATAGTACAGAGGATACTGGAATACGACGGCCAGCTCTGTTTTTCTAATATGAAAAAGGTGCACCGCGATGTCTTTGAGATGCTCGGGATAATAAAGCATGCAAAGGGCTTTAAGGACGAAAAAGATGCTGTTAGTTTCCTGAACAATAAGAAATGAAGAAAAAGTGGGATTTAAA
>CAZBSJ010000136.1:0-1653 GCA_964494165.1 uncultured Nitrospiraceae bacterium | reverse complement strand
AGCAGCGAAAAGGACGTGCTGACTGTTATAGCAAATCAGATGGCAATAACCCTTCATAATTCCTCCCTGTTCCAGAAACTCGCAACCCAGGTGGCAGAGAACAAGCGCCTTTATGAAAACATGAGAACCATTTATCATGACACCATAGAGGCATTTGCAGCTGCAATCGACGCAAAAGACGGATATACAAGAAACCATTCCCTGAGAGTGGCAAAATATTCAGTTGCCATTGCAAGGGAGCTGGGCTGGAACGAGAAAGATATTGAGTCAATCTATATCGCAGGGCTTCTCCATGATATCGGCAAGATAATAATTGATATAAAGGTGATAAACAAGGGCGGAGAGCTATCTACAACTGAGATAAGCGAGATAAAAAGGCACCCGAAAATTTCTTCGGATATACTTTCAAAGATTAAATTTCCATGGGAAAATGTTGTTACATTCGTAAGAAGCCATCATGAAAGGATAGACGGCACAGGCTATCCGGATGCCCTCAAAGGCGCGGAACTAAGCGACGGGGTCAAAATACTTGCGATTGCAGATGCCTTTGATGCAATGACTACAGACAGGCCTTATCGCGACAGACTGCCGTTGCTGGATGCACTTAAGGAAGTAAGGACATGCTGCGGCACGCAGTTTGATGACAAGATTTCAAAGGTGTTTTTGAATGTCCTGCAGAAAGAACTTATCGGAGACGTAAATGAGCCGCAGATACTTCCGCATTTATACAAGGACTTTGATTCAAAGACAGCAACAAGGCATATAGAAGAGCTACTTTTATGCACTCTTAAATAACTTAATCTTCCCTGACAGTATTTGCATAAGTTAAACGTGATTTCTAAGCATCAGCTCCAGAGGATGCGGATTAAGATAAACTTGTCGTTTCAGATACTTAACATCAAATATTCTGACAAAATGATTGATAATCGTTATCGGCACAATTAACGGGATGAGCCCTTTATGATAGTTCTCTATAATCCCGATGAGTTCTCTCTTGTCTTCCTGTGAAAGGCTCTTTTTAAAATAACCAAGAATGTGAAGGAGCGCATTAGTATTTTTCTTTATGGTTGCCGTAAGATGGAGCCCTTCCATCAGTACCCTGATGTATTCATTGTAAGTCTCAGTTATTGCACCTTTTTTAGCGTTGGCTACAAACCTGCCTAACAGAGAGTAATGTTTCGGGCTGTGCGCCATGAGAAGCAGTTTGTGGTCTGTATGAAAATCAACCAGCGCTGAGATGGTTTTTTTCTCCCTTGTTAATCCCTGCCAGCGGTTAAAAACAAACACCCTTTCTATGAAATTTTCCCTGATAGCAGGGTCTTGCAATCTGCCGTCATCTTCTATGGGGATTATAGGGAAATGCCTGATAAATTCGCCTGCAAATATGCCTGTGCCTTTCCTGCTTGGCACGCCGCTGTCTGTATAAACCTTAACACCTTTCATGCCAGAGCTTGGAGACCTGCTCTTAAAGATAAATCCTGAAAGGTTATCATTTTCAATCTCCTTTAGTTTTTTACCTGCCCATCTTAGCATTTCATCCGTGTGGTCTATTCCGGTTCTTACAGTTACAAGTCGCGGCGAATCAGGATTGCCGACAAGCCTCATCGCCTCTCTTGGCACCGGGAGGCCGTACTCAACCTCAGGGCAGACAGG
>CAZBSJ010000135.1:0-5056 GCA_964494165.1 uncultured Nitrospiraceae bacterium | reverse complement strand
CTAAGAGCGTAAGCGAGCACGGCTCAACTGTTGAAGAGATTTTTGTTTGTTATGAGGAGGTAAAAAGCCTTGTTGGCAGCAATGAGATTAACAATATCCCTCTGGGCGCTATAGGCATTTACAGTTATTCTCAGAAAATAAAGGTAGGATTACAACAGCTAATGGCAGGTGCGCGTTGTTTTAATATTAACTCTATATCGAGAAATGACTTGATGTCATTGACTGAAGAATGCGCAAAGGTTACCAAAATACCGTACCTGATGGATTCTTACAGAGAAGAAGCTCTGAAAATACTCAACTCATAATGATCTTAGCAGGTATGTAATTGATAGTGCTTGATGGGATGGTCTTGTGATACTTATATCATGAGGCCATCCCTGAAGATAAGCAGATGCATTGCAGGAGGCAAAAAGTTTGCAGGACTGATAAGGACAATAATGTCACTAAACGGCTATAATGCAATGGAAATATTTACGTTTTTTTGTTAACAACAAAGGGGTTTGATTTTATGAATAAAACAATGTTGTCTATTTTAAAGGTGCTTGAAAAACAATCTGACGTAATTGGTTCCAGGGAAATATCCAAACAGCTTAAGTCTCACGGCGTTGATCTTACAGAGAGAACAGTGCGTTATCATCTGAAAATTTTAGACGAGAGGGGCTATACGGAAGTATTTGGGAAAGAGGGAAGGAAAATTACGACAAACGGGAAACATGAGCTAAAACACTCGCTTGTATCAGAAAACATCGGGTTTATAATCAGCAAAATAGAGACATTGTCGTATCTTACAACGCTGAACCTGAAAACGATGTCCGGAGAAATAATCCTTAATATTTCTTTTTTCCCGGAAGCCAGACTTAAGGAGGCGGTAAAAATCCTGAAGCCGATTTTTTCATCGCCATACATAATGAGCGAAAAAGTAATCTTTGCACGAGGCGGGCAAAAGATTGGCGATGTCCCTGTACCTGAGGGCAGCGTAGGGATAGGCACTGTATGCAGCGTTACCATAAACGGCATATTCCTGAAAGCAGGAATACCTGTGACATCAAAGTTCGGCGGCGTAATCGAGGTAATCGAGAAAAAACCCGCAAGGTTTATTTCTCTTATCAGTTATGAGGGGTCTTCTTTGGATCCGCTTGAGATTTTCATACGCGGAAAGATGACTGATGTACTAAGCTCTTTAAAGGGGAATTCTGGCAGGATACTGGCCAGTTTCCGGGAAATACCTGTTGTTTGCATGGAAGAGGCCAAAGAACTTGCTGAAAGCATGGCGGCTCTGGGCATTCGGGGCATTCTGCTTATCGGAAGCCCGAATAAGCCGCTTTTAGATATTCCGGTGGGAATAGACAAGGTGGGCATGGTTGTTGTAGGCGGTCTTAATCCTATAGCAGGACTTGAAGAGTCTGGCATACCAACAGAAAGCAAGGCAATGTCAACCCTATACGATTATTCAAAACTATTGAATTATAACGAAGCCTTAAAGGAGATTTTATGAAAAAAATTGAAGCTATAATTAAACCTTTTAAGCTGGATGATCTAAAGGATGCCCTGAATAAGATAGGCGTTCAAGGTATGACAATAACCGAGGTAAAGGGCTTTGGAAGACAAAAGGGGCACACAGAGCTATACAGAGGTTCAGAATATGTGGTGGATTTTATTCCAAAAATAAAGATAGAAGTAATGGTGCCGGATGATATAGCTGGCGCTGTTGTTCAGGCAATTGAGAAAACCGCAAAGACAGGCAAGATAGGAGACGGCAAGATATTTGTCATTGACGTAGAAGATGCCGTAAGAATAAGAACAGGACAAAGAGGGGAGGAGGCAATAAGCTGATGAAAGCCAGAAATATTTTGGAAAAGGCAAAAGCTGATAAGGTGAGTTTTATTAACCTGCAGTTTACTGACATGCTGGGCCGTTTAAAAGAGGTAACAGCTCCTGTTCAGAGGCTGGCTGACATACTGAAATACGGAACATGGTTTGACGGCTCTTCAGTGGAAGGTTTTGCAAGGGTGCATGAGAGCGATCTTTACCTTAAGCCTGATCCGGCTACTTATGCTGTGATACCATGGCTTGGTTCAAGGGAAGGAAATACAGCAAGATTAATCTGCGATATTTATATGCCTGACGGCAAACCTTTTGAAGGCGACCCAAGGTTTATTTTAAAGAAGATTTTAAAACGGTCCCGAGAAATGGGCTTTGAATATTATGTAGGCCCTGAACTTGAGTTTTTCCTGTTCAGGAATATTGACGGAAAGCAGTCCCCGATGGATACTGACGGATATTTTGATCTTGCAACCGATGAAGCACATGCCATAACAAGGGAAATAACAGTTTCACTAGAAAAATTCGGCATAGATGTTGAGGCTTCACATCATGAGGTAGCGCCCGGCCAGTATGAAGTTGATTTTAAATACGGAGATGCCCTAACAACAGCAGACAGACTGCTTACTTTGAGGTTTACTGTAAAGGCAATAGCGCAAAGGCACGGCTTAAGGGCTTCTTTTATGCCGAAACCAGCAATGGGCATGGCAGGGTCTGGAATGCATGTGCATCAGAGCCTTTTTAATATTAAAAGCAGGAAAAATGCATTTTTCGATTTTAATGATAAATACAGGCTTTCAAAGACAGCATATGATTTCATCGCAGGTCAGCTGCACAACATTAAGGGCATGATGGCAATCTTATGCCCGACGGTCAATTCTTACAAGAGGCTTGTAACCGGATATGAGGCACCTGTGTATATTTCATGGGCCAGGATAAACAGGTCCGCACTTATTAGAGTGCCCAACTGGTTTGAGGACAAGGCCAGTTCAGCAAGGATTGAACTAAGATGCCCTGACCCTGCATGCAATCCGTATTTAGCCTTTGCAGTGATGCTGGCTTCAGGGCTTAGCAGCATCGAAAAACATATAAAATTGCCTGAGCCTGTAGAAGAGGACCTTTATGGTTTTGATGAAGAGAGGCTGGCATTGAAAAAGATAGATACTCTGCCGTCATCACTCTCAGAGGCAATAAGTGAACTTAAACAGAACAAGCTTGTTCAGGATGCGCTGGGAAACCATATCTGCAACAGGTATATCTACATAAAGACAAAGGAATGGAATGAATTCAAGATGCAGGTTACAGAATGGGAAGTTAAAAAATACTTAGATATCTAAATATCTTTTCCTTCCCGTTCTGCATTTTTGGATTACAATATAACCGGACAACTTAATTTAAGACCCAGCCTGGGTCTTAGCATCCCCATGGATTTCAGCCGCCGCCTTCAAAATCAAAGAAGCTTGCGGGGCTGAGGCTCGCAGTGTTTGCGCTGTTGCATTTAGGACACCTTATGCGCCTCTTATCACTGGATGCAGATAATGCTATTTCATAATTTGTTCCGCACTTGAGACAGACATATTCACACATTTCCATATTTTTCCTCCTTATTTTTTATGCCGCTTTTTTCATTTTTTTTTCAAACTGCAAGGCATTTTTCGGGCAGGCAGCCACGCAGGTTGAGCATTTTATGCAGTCATTGTCGCCCATAATTCCTTCGTCTTTATACTCATATGGCTTCAGCTGCATCGGACATACCTTAGAGCACAGCTTGCATGTAGCACCGCACTGTTCAGCTATGGTGAGCGGTTCTTTTCCTTCTGCCATATAATTGCTGAGAGTCCCCATCGGGCAGATGTGACACCACGCGCGCTGCTGGTAAAGAATGCCAAGCAGTATGCCTAAAGTCGTAGTAATTGTTAGCACTCTCACCATTGCAAGGCCGATTCCGTCTATGTCTCCCCAGGCAAAATATATCTGAACCCCGAGGACGCTCAAAAGCATGCCTAAAACAGACAGACGCACGCTCCTTTTCCTGAAAAACTTGGGTATCTCTTTATTCAGGCTGAATTTCTGCAGGATGAGGTCATAGAAACTGCCCCTGGGACACATCCAGTCACACCATGCCCTTCCTTTGTATAACGCGACTGCCAGGGCTCCGACCATGCACGTTAGAAGAAAAAAACCAAGTTTCGGATAGAACCAGCCGCCGATTATAACAATAGGCAGTCCAAGCCATGTATATGATTGCAGTTTTCTGCGTTTTTCCTTGAACTGTTTCAACATATTACCTCCTTTTATCTCTTTGCTTACGCTGTTTTTCCATGAACTCTAAAAATGTCTCCATGTCGCATTTCCCGGTCTTCTTTTGAAATTCAGTGCAGTCAGAAAGTGACTGCAGGTCATTCCTGAGAATCTCATCATTTTTTAATTGTCTCTTTAAAATTCCCACTATCTCTGATTCGATTGGCTTCATGTCATTTTTGAGCCTGTAAAATACCAATTTGCCTTCACGCCTTTCATCTAACAGCCCTGCATTGCTGAGCAGGGCCAGATTCCTTGACACTAACGGCTGGGATATTCCCAGAACTCCCATTATCTGGCATACGCAAAGCTCCTTATTTGCCAGGAGCATCAGTATCCTCATCCTGGATTCGTCTGATACAAGCTTCAGGAAATTCACCATGTTTTTCATATAAATATATTTATATATGATTATACGAAAAAAGTCAAGAAAAAAAATGCCAAGTTTTTTTTGCTGAATAGAAACTGATGATTTATTTTTTGGCTTGAATCATTTATCAGCATCATGTATCTTGATTCATGCCAATATTTGTTGTCCACGAACACCATGCAGGCCGCCTTCATTTTGACTTCAGGCTTGAAATGGACGGCGTGCTTAAGTCATGGGCGGTCCCCAAAGGCCCCTCAATGAACCCTGTTGATAAAAGACTGGCTATTATGGTTGAAGACCATCCGCTTGATTATGCGTCTTTTGAGGGAGTAATCCCGGAAGGGCATTACGGTGCCGGACAGGTAATTATTTGGGATAAGGGGACATATAATCTGATTGACGGCAATTTAAGTTCCGGGCGACTTGAATGCGTTCTTAAAGGCAAAACATTGAAAGGAATCTTCGCGCTTATTAAGATGAAGGGCAAGGAAAAGGAGTGGCTGTTAATAAAAAAGAAGGATGAATTTGCAGAACCAGATTTTAGGTTAAAGACCCTGATTAAAA
>CAZBSJ010000134.1:1420-5158 GCA_964494165.1 uncultured Nitrospiraceae bacterium | reverse complement strand
TCATCCCTCCAGAGTGAAAAAGTCTATCATGAAAATCTTTTATATGTCAAACGCATTTATACTTCTATTAGCCCTCAAACCAGGCATTTACAATAGCAAAGCAGGCATGAGTGAAAAGCCTTTATCAGCGATACAATTAACGCCGATCCCTCGTGCTTTTTAAAGATAATTTCAGTATCACCTTTTGCATTTGGTATAAACAGGCATTTAATAAATCCATCGCATTGATAAAGGCTTTGAACCCGTGCCTGCTTACCCTGATTTACGAATCATTCTCCTTGCAAAAAAAACACAATTTATGTTAGTCTTTTACCCTGTAAACTCTGTTAGAAAAGCCTTCTATCAGGGGAAAAACACACGCCACCAACTTTTCTCTGCGTGGTCCCGAAAGGGTGCAGAGGAAAAGGCGGAGGAAAAACCAAAAGGAGGACCAAAAATGGTAGCAACAATGAAAGAATTGCTTGAGGCCGGAGTGCATTTCGGCCATCAGGTAAAGCGCTGGAATCCAAAGATGAAAAGATACATCTTTGGCGAGAGGAACGGCATCTACATCATCGACCTTCAGAAGACCATGAAGGGGCTGGAAGAGGCCTACAACTTTGTCAGGAATACTGTTTCTGCAGGCGGCACAGTACTTTTTATCGGGACTAAAAAACAGGCCCAGGATGCTGTACTGGAAGAGGCTCAGAGAGGAGGAGCCTTTTATGTCAACCAAAGATGGCTGGGCGGCATGCTTACAAATTTCATGACAATAAAAAAGAGCATAGAACGCCTTAAGCAGATAGAGACAATGAAGGCAGACGGCACATATGAGCTTCTGCCCAAAAAAGAGGTTCTGGAGCTTGAAAAAGAAAAAGAAAAGCTTGAGAAAAACCTGAGCGGTATTAAGGCCATGGAGAACCTGCCTTCTGCAGTGTTTGTCATAGACCCTAAAAAAGAGCACATAGCCGTTGCAGAGGCAAAAAAACTGTCGATACCGATTGTCGGAATAGTAGATACCAACTGTGACCCTGATCAGATAGACTATGTGATCCCGGGTAATGACGATGCGATAAGGGCAATAAAACTTCTTGCCGCAAAAATGGCCAATGCCATACTCGAAGGCAAAGATACACTTACAAAAGTCATAGCCGAAGATGCAGAAAAGGCAGCTGCAGAACAGGCTGCCCAGGAAAAAGCGACAGCAGAGGAAATGGCAGCGGAGGTAAAAGAATGACAACAATTTCTGCTGATAAGGTAAAAGAGCTCAGAGAGAAGACAGGCGTAGGAATGATGGAATGCAAAAAAGCGCTGACTGAAAGTGGCGGAGATTTTGATAAGGCAGTTGACCATCTAAGGCAAAAAGGCCTTGCCAGTGCAGCTAAAAAGGCCACCAGAAAGGCTTCTGAAGGGCTTATAGGCTCTTACATACATATGGACAAGATAGGCGTTCTCGTTGAGATAAACTGCGAGACAGACTTTGTTGCAAAGACAGATGACTTCAAAGAACTCGTTAAGGACATCTGCCTTCACATTGCTGCTTCAAATCCTTCCTATGTTTCAAGGGAAGACGTTCCGCAGGCTGTTATAGAAAAAGAACGGGAGATATACTCGGCGCAGGTAACCAATAAACCTCCGCAGGTTGTCGAAAAGATTGTGGACGGTAAGCTTGACAAGTTCTTCAGCGATGTCTGCCTGCTCGAGCAGGTTTTTGTAAAAGACCCGGAACAAAAGAAGAAAATCAAAGACATTGTGACAGAGAAAATAGCGAAACTCGGTGAAAATATAGTTTTAAGGCGATTTGTAAGATTTCAACTCGGAGAAAAAGAATAAACCAGATTGAAATCACAGCTCAGGTATAAGAGAATACTGCTCAAACTAAGCGGCGAAGCCCTTATGGGCAATAAGGGTTTCGGCATTGACGCGGACACTGTTGATTTCATTGCCAGAGAGATTAAAAAGGTTTTTTCCCTGGGCGCTGAGATAGCCATAGTAATCGGCGGAGGAAACATCTTCAGAGGGGTTGAAGCCAGCGTTAGGGGCATGGAGCGGGTTTCTGCTGACTACATGGGAATGCTTGCTACTGTCATTAATGCCCTTGCCTTACAAAATGCTCTGGAGAAAAATAATATGGCTACGAGGGTTCAGTCCGCGATAGAAATGAGAGAACTCGCTGAACCTTATATAAGACGGAAGGCTATCCGCCATCTCGAAAAAGGCCGCATCGTAATATTCGCCGCAGGAACAGGCAACCCCTACTTTACCACTGATACCGCAGCCTCCCTAAGGGCAATGGAAATAACCGCAGATGTGATAATGAAGGCAACAAAGGTAGACGGCGTTTATTCTTCTGACCCTATGAAAGATCCGACGGCGAAGAAGTATGACAGCATAAGCTACATGGAAGTGCTTAAAAAGGGATTGAGCGTAATGGATTCGACCGCAATCTCGTTATGCATGGACAATAAGCTCCCGATTGTGGTATTTAACCTCAGAGGCAAAGATAACATTAAGAAGGCAGCCCAAGGCAAAAAAATAGGCACCATAGTAGGAGGCAACAATGGAAAAGGAAATTAAAAGAAAGACTACTGAAAAAATGGATGGTGCCATAGAGGCCCTTAAAAAGGAGTTTGCATCCATACGCACGGGCCGCGCCTCACTTGCGCTTCTTGACGGGATAAAGGTCGATTATTACGGCAACCTTACTCCCTTACAGCAGCTTGCATCACTGAGCATACCAGAGAGCCGTCAGATAGCCATTCAGCCATGGGAACAGAAAATAATCCCTGATATTGAAAAGGCAATCCTGAAATCTGACCTCGGCCTCACCCCTTCAAACGATGGGAAGGTCATACGAATAAACATCCCTCCCCTCACAGAAGAGCGCAGAAAACAGCTTGCTAAGACCATAAAGAAATTCGCCGAAGACTCAAAGATTGCAGTAAGAAATATCCGGAGGGACATAAACGAGGAAATAAAAAAACTGGAAAAAGAAAAACACATAAGCGAGGATGAGACCAAAAAATCCCTTGACGAGATACAGAAGTTAACGGATGCTTATGTTAAAAAAATAGACGAATTAACAAGTCACAAAGAAAAAGAGATAATGGAGGTCTAAAATGATTAACAGCACTTTTGTCCTGAAGGTAACGGATGCAAAGCTTCCGGATATCCAGAAGGCATTGCAGCAGGCCGGAATTACGGTAAGGAGCATAATCGAGGTCTTCAAAGAAGAAAACAAATCGGGGAATACTGAAAAAACTGCAGAGGCAAAATAATGGCTACAAAAAAAACTAAAACCAAAAAGGTAACAACAAGGCAGAAAAAGAAGCAGAAAAAAGTCCTTAAGGCAAAACCGAAAAAAACAGTAAAAAAGAAGATAAAAAAACCCGCGGCTACGGCAAAGAAGGTTTCCAAAGCAAGAAAAACCGTTAAGGTTGTGAGCGAGCCGGAAGCTCAGCCGTTCGCAAAAAAAGAGAGCAAACCCCTTAGTAAAAAGCATGAGGCCCTGAGAAAATTTCTTATCCAGAAGAGAGAAGAAATACTCAAAGAGGCCAAGACTGAGATCTCAAAATACATTAAGGGCGAAAACCGCCAGCTTGTTGACACAGCACTGGACGACGGAGACTGGTCAATGGTAGACCTCTCCGAAGATATAAGCCTGAGACAGTTAAGCATACACAGAGGAACTCTTTTGAAGATAGATACTGCACTAAGAAAGATCACAGAAGGCACATACGGGATTTGTGAAGACTGCGG
>CAZBSJ010000134.1:0-1320 GCA_964494165.1 uncultured Nitrospiraceae bacterium | reverse complement strand
TGCCTTAGGGCATCTGCGATTGACTCTGCATCTAACCTCCCCCTTCCAATCTCAACAAGCGTGCCGACGATATTTCTCACCATATGTCTGAGAAAGGCATTTGCCTCAATCCTGATCTTTATGAATCTGCCTTCGAGTTTTGCGGTCATAAAGTCTATTCTCTTTGAGACCTTAATTTCCATAGAGGTGATCTCCCTCAACGTATTCTTTGCGCCACAGCCGGCGCCCCTGAATGCTGAAAAGTCATGCCTTCCAATAAGCATCTCCCCTGCCCTCTTCATTTCAGCAATGTTAAGTTTAAAAGGAAGTCTCCAGGAATATCTGTAAATAAACGCGGATGCCGTATCTGTGTTATCAATGATATAAAAATAGCTTTTGCTCAGGGCATCATATCTGGGATGAAATTCAGAGGCCGCCTCTTCAGCTTTGAGAATCCTTATATCTTCAGGGAGGACTGCGTTCAGAGCCCTTCTTATTATTGCCGGTTCAAGGCGGGTATCTATTCTAAAACAGGCCACCTGACCCAGCGCATGCACGCCTGCATCAGTTCTTGAGGCTCCGGTTATTTTTACAGGCTTATTGGTAATCTGCAATAACGCATTTTCGATTATAGACTGGAGAGTGCTGGATTTTTTCTGTTTCTGCCAGCCGGAATAGTCTGTGCCGTCATATTCAATAATAAGCCTGATATTTTTCACTGGTTTGATTAGAGATGCCTCGAAAAGTGGTCAGCCATGCCAAACAAAAATCCTGTTTAAGCCTCTTCCAGATAATCCTCTCTTATGTTTTTCGCAAACAGGCCAACAAGTTCCGGGTCAAACTGCGTGCCTGCATTTTTCTGAAGCTCCTCTAAAGCGCTTTTAAAGCTGTGCGGAGAAAATCTCTGTGATGCCTGGCTGATATATCTGTATGAATCCCTGCTTACCATTGCGTCAAATGCCTCAGCAATAGCTATCATTCTGGACTCTAAAGGTATATCTTCTCCCTTTAATCCTGCTGGATATCCGTTACCGTCATATCTCTCATGATGGTACAAAATTAGAGGGGCAAGATCAAAGTAAAAATTTATCGGCCGCAGCATGTCAAAAGCAATCTGCGAGTGTTTTCTGTATTCCTCTTTTGACGAGACATTTTTAAGATCAATCTTTAAAAAGCCGATGTCATGCAGAAGGCAGGCCTGATATAGCTTCTTCTTTTCATCCTCGTTCATATTTATAGTCCTGGCTATCAGCAGGCAATATTTTGCAACCCTTTTTGAATGTCCGCTCTTTTCATGGATATAAAAGTCCATTGCATCCAGAAGTATATCTGTGAGATGTA
>CAZBSJ010000133.1:3193-5184 GCA_964494165.1 uncultured Nitrospiraceae bacterium | reverse complement strand
CTCGAAAAATTCATTCAGCATCTCTAATGCCCTGGGATTTCCTTCTTCTCTTACAACGCTTTTATACTGTATCTCTACCTCAGACCTGTTATTTATAATCTGTTCGAGAAGCATATCGATTCCTTTTAGAATATCTTCTGCATCAAAGCCTGTAATCACACAGGGCTTTTTGTAGTTTGTAGCGATAAAATCATACGGCCTGCTTCCGATTATTGTGCTGACATGACCAGGAAGGATAAAACCATCTATCTCAATTTCCCCTGAGCCGAGAAGTGCTTCAAGAGCAGGAGGCACAAGCTTATGCACAGAATAGATATAAAAATTACCAAGTCCCTGCTTATCTGCCTCGAGAAGAGTTGCAGCAACAGACGGAGAGGTTGTCTCGAATCCTGTTGCAAAAAAAACTATCTTTTTATCTTTATTATCAGACGCTATCTTCAGAACATCAAGCGGAGAATAAACAACCCTGATATCAGCCCCTTCTGCCTTTATGTCAGAAAGACTTTTTTTAATCCCCGGCACGCGCATCATGTCTCCAAAGGTTGTAAAAATAATATTATGATTTTGAGCTATCGAAATTGCCCTCTCAATATCTTCCACGGAAGTGACACAAACAGGGCATCCGGGTCCGCTTATCAAAGATATTCCCTTGGGAAGAAGCCCCCTGATCCCATGTCTGAATATAGAAACAGTATGTGTGCCGCATACCTCCATCAGCCGTATCTGCCTTTTCAGGGCAGATTGTTTCTTTTTTATATCATCAATCAGCTCTTTTGACCCCATATTCCTGCCTTAATCCTCTCTCTCACAATATATGCCTGGCCCAGGGAAATTCCTGCGTCATTAGTAGGCACTTTTTCATTAATATACACGTTCAAACCGGATGACTTTAGTCTGCTGACTGTGTTTTTTAGCAGATACATGTTTTGGAACACCCCTCCGCTTAACACCACATCATTGATCCTGTTAACAGCGCTCAGCTTTTCAACAACTCTTGCAGTAGCCTCAATGATTGTATTATGAAACTTTGTTGAAATAAGATTTTTGCTTATCCCCTGTTCAATATCCTGCACAATCCTGAAAATCGTCATTGAGAAATCTATCTCCATCCTGTCCCTGAAAATGATGTCAACAGGATAATCATCGCTTATATCATCAACTGTGTATGATTCAAGCGCAATCGCAGCCTCGCCTTCAAATGTATTTAGATCGCATATCCCAAGGATTGCTGAAACAGAATCAAAAAGCCTTCCGCAGCTTGATGTTAACGGCGAAAAGATATTTTTATCTACGATAGCAAGCACATCCTTTATCTTTTCTATGCCGTATCTATCAATGAAATTTATTGCGTTTAAATAATCAATTGCCTCTTCCCCAGCCATATTTCTTATGTAACTTACTGCCATTCTCCAGGGCTCTCTTATTGCTGCTTCGCCTCCGGGCAATGGCAGATACCTGAAATGGCCTGCACGCCTGAACCCCTCAATATCAGCTATCAGGAACTCGCCTCCCCATAGTGTCCCGTCTGTCCCGTAACCTGTTCCGTCAAATGCAACACCCAATACCTTGTTCTTCATGCCATTTTCTGCCATCACAGATGCGATATGCGCATAGTGATGCTGTATCCCCAAAAACTTTGTATCTGAGTTTTGAGACAATGCCCATTTTGTGGAGAGATAATTTGGATGAAGATCATAACCTATTGCAACAGGCCTGGCCCTGTAAACTTTTTTAAGATTGCTCAGGCTTTCCTCAAAAAAATTCAGGGTTTCATAATTTTCCATGTCGCCTATATGCTGGCTCGGTATCGCATAATTGCCCTTTGTAAGCGTAAATGTGTTTTTTATATCAGCGCCGCACCCCAGGACCTCAGGCCCGTCACCATCCAGTTTTATAGGGTCAGGAACATATCCCCTTGAGCGGCGTATAAATAAGAGTCCGTCTTTTTTATCGAGCAGGCTGCATCTGACAACAGAATCATCTGCACGCAT
>CAZBSJ010000133.1:0-3093 GCA_964494165.1 uncultured Nitrospiraceae bacterium | reverse complement strand
AGATGAAAACCGCCTAATCCTTTTACAGCTACAATAGCGCCTTGTCTCAGTAATTCTATTGCGGCTTTCATCGGATCTATCTTTTCATCAACTTTAAGCTTTTCACTTATTACTTTTAACTCGAGTTGCGGCCCGCATTTTGGGCAGGCATTTGGCTGTGCGTGAAACCTCCTGCTGGCAGCATCGTTATACTCTGTCTCGCATTCAGCGCACATATTGAAAACTGACATTGTGGTATTTTTTCGGTCATAAGGTATGGTATGTGTGATTGTGTATCTTGGGCCGCAGTTTACGCAGTTTATGAATGGATACAAATAGCGCCTGTCATACGGGTCAAGCATTTCTTTGAGACATCCTTCGCATATTGAAACATCCGGAGATACAAGAGTAAAGCCTTCATTATCAGAGCTTTCAAGTATGCTGAAAGTCTCATAATTTTGAAGCGGCAAAGAAGAGACTTCGATAGCTTTAATTTTTGACAGCAGAGGTGCCTCTTTAGGCAGTCTTTCGATAAAAGCAGGTATCTCCTCTCCTTCTATATCGATAGAAACACCCTCAGAGGTATTCGTAACATAACCGCAAAGATTTAAAGATGTTGCCAGATTATAAACAAAAGGCCTGAACCCTACTCCCTGAACAATACCCTTGATACTTATGAGAACACGTTTCATTTAACAATTTTTATAAGCCAGTCAGTCCATTCCGGTATCCCCTTGCCTGTCTTGCATGAAACTTCGAAAATCTTGAGTCTGCTGTTCAAAGACAATGCATCCTGTTTTATCTTATCTAAATCTGCATTAGTATAAGAAAGAAGGTCTGTTTTATTTAGAATTAAAGCCGATGATTCCTGAAACATCAGGGGATATTTCAGAGGCTTGTCATCGCCCTCAGTTATACTCAATACCATCACCTTTATATCTTCGCCGACATTGAATTCTGCCGGGCAGACAAGGTTGCCTACATTCTCTATGAATAATAGGTCTATCTCTTTTAAAGGGATATCGCCAAGCACCTCATTAATCATATTGGCGTCAAGATGACATGCACCGCCTGTATTTATCTGCACGACAGGTATGCCGAGACTGCTGATTCTTTCTGCATCCTGCGTGCCTGCAATATCGCCTTCGATGACTGCAAGATTCAGCTTAGTTTTTATCTGTTTGATAGTGCTTTCAAGCAAAGATGTCTTTCCTGCGCCGGGCGCGCTCATCAGATTTATCACATAAACACCTGAATCATCAAAAAGTTTGCGGTTTTCCGCAGCAATCCTCTCATTCGCCTCAAGAATCCTAGTAACGACCTTTACCTTCACCCCGTTAGACCTCCTTTCAAACGATTCTTTATATATCGCTTCCCCATACCTGTTTTAAAATACCTCTCCCTCCTATAAGCATCGTCTTTATTTCGACAGGCTTCAAAATAGATGATTTGAAAAGGATGCCTATTTCTGGTCGAAAAAACTAATCCTTTATTGTGTTGTTTAATTCTTTTTACCAAATCAGATGTAGTCCTTATATATAGTTTGTCATCTTTTTTACTTTTTAAAACATATGTGTAAAACCAGACAGGTCTAACGGGGTTCATTAACTCACCTCCATATCGACGATCTCAAGTTCCCTGCCCTTGGTTATCCTGAATGCTTTGCTGCCGCACTCAGGACAGCAAAACACAAATACCTCATCAGAATCAAAATCCTTTTTGCATACATTGCATGAACCGCCTACAGGCACTTCATCTATTATAACCCTTGCCTTTTCAGCAATTGTATCAACTTTTATTGCATCCAGAGCAAAAAGAAGGGCGTCGGTCATTACGCCCGACGCCCTTCCAACTCTCAGTCTTATCAGCTCTATTTTGTTATAACCTGTGTTTTTGCACTTTTCAGAAGCAATCTCAAGAACGCTTACAGCAATCGAGGCCTCATGCATTAACCTTTAGAAAGCCTTTCCTTTTCTTTCTCATAAGCCTCTCTGCCTGCGTCAATGGCAGATGTTATGACAGATTTCCTCTCATCGTAATATTCTCTGCCCTTATCCATTGTTGTTGAAACCCTGTCTTTTACATCATCTGCAAATTCCCTTATCTTCTGCCTTGTCTCTCGTCCTGACTGCGGAGTCAGAAGCATTGCAAGACCTGCCCCTACAACTCCGCCTAAGAGAAAAGACAGAAAAACTGCTCCAGCCCCATATCCATAATCATCTCTCATTAACTGCCTCCTTTCTTTGCAATAATGTTCTTTAATATAAACTCGAGGGCTGTCCTTATCCCGACCCTCAAACCAGAGACCTTAATCAGCGTGTCAGAGCTCAAATCTGCGACTATCTCGCTGACCTTTTTAATGTTCTGCCCTATGTCATTGGCAGCGCCTGACACTGACCTAATATTATCTGTAAAAGCATTAATATCATCAGTGACGCTTCTAAGGCTCTTTAATGTGTCCTGCAACTCGTCAAGCGCAGGGCCAATAGAACTTTCAGTCGTCTTCAGAAATTCGGTCAGGGCCTTGGCAGATTTTCTTAATTCTATTAAGACATATATAAATACAACGCATACCATAAAAAAGGAAATTGAGATAAGCATAAGCCATGTCTGATTCATCATTCCTCCTTTACGTCAATTATATCATATGACTTGTTAAGGTCAATGGCAAAAAAGCTTATTTTTTCAGCTAAAGCAGATGTTCTACCAATATTTTTAATCCGATTAAAATCAGAATTATCCCGCCTGCAACCTCAATCTTGCTTTCCAGAAAATGCCCGAATCTGTTGCCTATGAAAACCCCTGCAAAGGAAAGCAAAAATGTTACTACTCCGATTATAATTGCCGGAGTCATAATCGAGACTTTAAGCACTGAAAGGCTAAAACCAATTGCAAATGCATCAATGCTTGTTGCAACAGACAGCAGCAATAAGGCATATATTCCCAGCGGCTTGCCCTCTTTTTCTTCTTTCTTTAACTCCCTTGACTCAAGTATCATCTTAACGCCTATAATGCTCAAAAGCCCGAACGCTATCCAGTGGTCTATTTCTGATATTAGATCTATGAATCCAAGGCCTAAGTACCAACCTATTACAGGCATGAATGCCTGGAATA
>CAZBSJ010000132.1:3537-5224 GCA_964494165.1 uncultured Nitrospiraceae bacterium | reverse complement strand
AAAAAATTAGGCTATTTTTTCAATCATTCTGCGCTCTGCTATCTCATAAACGCGAAGAATATACCCCTTACAAAAAAACTCATTAAACCTGTTGGACTCAAAGGCGGAGAGATATTCTTCAGGGGCACACATGTGCTTCCACTCGACAAGCTTGCTGAGAAATACAGCAGTGATAAAACAGGCTTTATTGAAAAAGGAAAGTTATTCAATGGGTCTCTTCTTGGTTACGGCGATGTATCAATCGAACTCCTGCCAATGCCAAGGATTCCTGTGACGCTGATACTGTGGCTGGCTGATGATGAATTTCCTGCAAGGGCAGAACTGTTATTTGATTCAACATGCGAGCAGCATCTTCCGATTGATATCATCTGGTCAATAGCAATGATGACTGTCCTGGTGATGATGTGAACCGCAGGCTTATCGAAAAAACAGACATTCTATTGTCAAAAGAAAAAGGGACAATATTCAAAGAGCCTGGCGGAAGAATAAACATCTGCCTTATTTATCCGAATACTTATCATGTCGGCATGTCCAACCTTGGATTCCAGGGCATATATACTTTGATTAATGAAAGAGCTGATGCCTTATGCGAACGGGCTTTCCTGCCGGATGATAAAGACATTGATGAATATATAAGGACAAAGACAGAGATTTTCTCATTAGAATCTAAAAGACCTCTGAACAGATTCGACATCATTGCATTTTCTGTATCATTCGAGAATGACTATCCGAACATTCTAAAGATACTCGAAATTTCGAAAATCCCGTTAAGGTCATCTGAGAGATCCGATTCTCATCCGTTGATAATCCTCGGCGGGGTATGCGCGTTCTTCAATCCGGAGCCTGTGGCAGACTTTTTCGACATATGTTTTATTGGCGAGGCAGAAGAAACACTTCCGGAGTTTCTCGATATATACAAAAAAACCGTTGCCAGAACCGAGCTTTACAGAAAAATATTTAATATTAATGGTATTTACATACCGAGATTTTATGAGATTGAATATGATAACGGCATATCCAAAAGAACAGCGTTAGACGATGCACCTGAAAAGGTTAAAAGGGTTTACCCTAAGGACATCTCTGAATGTGCCTTCAGACCCGCGATAATAACACCTGAAACAGAGTTTTCCAATATGTATCTTATTGAAGCAATGAGAGGATGTCCCTGGAAATGCAGGTTCTGTGTTGCAGGCCACATATATAGCCCGCCGAGGAAAAAAGAGCTTTCTGCCATCAAAAAAGAAATACATGAAGCATTAAAGCTTACTGACAGGGTCGGCCTCATAGGCCCATCGCTCACTGACTATCCGTATGCCAAAGATGTCTTGGCAATGAAAGGCGTTGATTTTTCGATTACATCATTAAGGGCAAGCACCAGAAGCGCAGAACTTTTAGGCATGATGGAAAAACGCAAAAGCATATCCATTGCTCCGGAGGCCGGAACTGAAAGGCTAAGAAGAGCTATCAACAAAAAGATTACTGAAAAGGATATTCTTGAAACATCAGGGCTTATATTTGCAGAGGGCATCGAAAACCTGAGACTTTATTTCATGGTCGGCCTTCCGACAGAAACTGATGAAGATGTTAAGGGTATTATAACTCTTGTAAAAAAGATACGGTCAATCTCAAAAAAAGGAAACATGACAATAACGCTAAGCACTTTTGTGCCTAAGCCTTTTACCCCGTT
>CAZBSJ010000132.1:0-3437 GCA_964494165.1 uncultured Nitrospiraceae bacterium | reverse complement strand
GCTTTTATATTCACAGGAACAGGGATTTTTCGGAAGCACTGCCTTGGGACTTTATTGATTCCGGAATATCAAAAGAAAAGCTTTGGCAGGAGTACCAGGACGCCCTTAGTGAAAGCAAATAATATCCTGTTTTTATTTAGAGCATTAGATTAGACGCACCACAAGACTTTCTAATCCCGAAATATAATGTGTGTTATAATATAATAAGCATCTGAGCATTGACCGATTATTCCAATACAAGAATGTTCAGAGGGAGGTTACAATGAAATTAGATAAAGCTCCGAAATGCCCGCACTGCGGCAAAGATACAGAAAAATACGAAACACCGCCTTTCCATTTTTCGGATGGGCTCGGCTGGTGCACTCCATTTTTATACGTGTGCTTCAATGATGATTGCCCGCCGTATGTAAAAGGCAAAAAATATCTGATGGAGAAATATGGCCAGGCAGCCTCTTACCGCTACATGGTTTATCCTGACACAGGACAGGAAGATACAATAGTTGCAGTTAATCCAAAACTTATGGAAGCAAGGCTTGCAGCAATGAGATCCAAGCTGGACGCTGAGGATTCTGAAAACAACGAGTAATCGCAGCTGTCAGTTTAAAAAACATATCTGATTAACAAAAAGCCTCCGATAAGCAGAAGCATAAAAATTAAAGTCAGAAGGTTGAAGTATTTATCAATAAAGGCCCTGATTGCCGGGCCGAAATAGTAGATAAGCATAGACACCAGAAAAAACCTTGCTCCCCTGCTTATTACGGAGGCTATCAGAAACACATTGAAATCTGCCCTGAGAAAACCTGCTGTTATCGTGAATACCTTATATGGGATTGGCGTAAAGCCTGCTATACCAACAGCCCATGCCTCATACTTAATGAAATAATCTCTAACCATCTCAAAGCCTGTCTGGTCTATGTATTTAAATAAAATTCCCTTTGCAAGCTCCCAGAACTGCAGGCCGAGAAAATATCCCAAAGCTCCGCCAAGAACAGATCCGATTGTGCATATCAGGGCAAATTTGAATGCCTTTTTAGGGATTGAAAGACATAGAGCTATCAATAGAACATCAGGAGGAATCGGGAAAAAAGAAGATTCAGCAAATGCAAGCAGAAACAGTGCAGGCACCCCGTAAGGCGTTTCTGCCCAGTGCAATACCCAGTCATATAATCTCTTCAAAAGCCGCATAAAGTGTTAAGATTGTCCTTCTCTTTTTTAAAAAAATCCGAAAACAGTGCCTCCCATTATAGTTTTTGCAATTATTCAGGTCAATGAATTTTAATTATGGCATCATTTTTGATAAAAATAGCGCATAAGTTAATCAGTTTAGAATCATTTAAACCTGAACCTTGCAACAATCTGTAAAATAAGAGTTTTTTAATCATCAGCAAGAGGAATTTATAAAATAGAATGCAATTTTACTTCTATTTTATGTATCGAAAGAACTATTTTTTCCGAAAAATACCTCTTTTACTATTGAATTTTCACTTTCTTGTAATGTATTTTATCTACTACTCAAGCAAAATCCTTAGTCTGGGAGGAATTTTCATGGCTAAAAAAGCATCTAAAAAATACGTATATTTCTTTGGCGCTGGGAAGGCAGACGGCAAAGGCAGCATGAAGGACCTTTTAGGGGGCAAAGGTGCCGGTCTTGCTGAGATGACCAACCTTAAGGTTCCTGTGCCGGCCGGCTTCACGATCACGACAGAGGCCTGCAATGAATACTTCAAGAATAAAAAGAAGTACCCTACGGGTATGTGGGAACAGGTTGTAGCCAACATCAAGAAAATAGAAAAGGCAATGGGCATGAAATTCGGCGATTCAAACAATCCGCTACTGGTTTCCGTGCGTTCAGGCGCAAAGTTCTCCATGCCCGGAATGATGGACACTGTGCTAAATTTGGGGCTGAATGAATCAACAATGAAAAGCCTTATAAAGAAAACCGGGAATGAACGTTTTGCATATGATGCATTCAGAAGATTCATCACCATGTTCGGCAGTATTGTCATGGGAATGGACAGGCAGAAATTCGAAAGAGCGCTTGAAGATATGAAAGAAAGAAAGGGCGTCCACCTCGATACAGAACTTTCGGCAGATGACCTTAAGACCCTGGTAAATGAATATAAGACTATCTACAAGAAGGCCACAGGCGAGAATTTCCCTTCTGATGCTTATGATCAGCTTAAAAAGGCCATAAACGCTGTATTCGGCTCCTGGTTTGGAGACAGAGCAGTTAAATACAGAAAACTCCATGGCATTCCGGAAAACCTCGGCACAGCTTGCAATGTGCAATCAATGGTATTTGGTAATATGGGTGATAATTCCGGCACAGGCGTGGGCTTCACAAGAGACCCATCCACAGGCGAGAGAAAATTCTTTGCAGAATGCCTTATTAATGCTCAGGGAGAGGATGTCGTAGCCGGCATAAGAACCCCTCTGCATATAAATGAGTTAAAGAAAAGGCTTCCTAAGGCATACAATGAACTCGACAAGATTTACAAAAAACTCGAAAAGCATTACAAGGACATGCTGGATATAGAATTTACTGTACAGGAAGGCAAGCTCTACATGCTCCAGACAAGGGTCGGGAAAAGAACAGCTGCCTCTGCCCTAAAAATCGCAATCGATATGGTGAAAGAAGGATTGATAGACAAGAAAACAGCAATAATGAGAATAGACCCCCAGCAGTTAGACCAGCTGCTTCATCCGATGATAGACCCTAATGCACAGGTAAGGGTTTTGGCAAAAGGCCTGCCAGCTTCTCCGGGTGCTGCCGTAGGCAAGGCAGTATTCACTGCAGATGATGCTGAGAACGCCGCTGAAAAAGGAGAAAAGGTCATCCTTGTAAGAACAGAGACATCCCCTGAAGACATCGGAGGGATGCATGCAGCACAGGGTATTCTCACGGCAAGGGGCGGAATGACATCGCACGCAGCAGTCGTGGCAAGAGGAATGGGCAAATGCTGCGTTGCTGGCTGCGGAGCAATAAACATAAATGAAGGACAGAAATATTTCACGGTAAACACACTGACCATTAAAGAAGGAGATTACATAACATTAAACGGCACGACCGGAGAGGTCATACTTGGTGAAGCGCCTCTGATAAAACCAGAACTTACAGGAGAATTTGGCATATTCATGAAATGGGTTGACGAGTTCAGAAAGATCGGCGTAAGGACCAATGCTGACACCCCGCATGACTCAAAAGTCGCTCGCAGTTTCGGCGCTCAGGGCATCGGGCTTTGCAGAACAGAACATATGTTCTTTGACCCAGAAAGGATCAATGCCGTAAGAGAGATGATACTTGCTGATGACAAAGAAGGCAGGGAAAAGGCATTGGCAAAACTTCTTCCGATGCAAAAAGGCGACTTTAAGGGAATATTCAAAGAGATGCACGGACTGCCGGTAACTATAAGGCTTCTTGACCCGCCTCTTCATGA
>CAZBSJ010000131.1:0-5263 GCA_964494165.1 uncultured Nitrospiraceae bacterium | reverse complement strand
ATATAAAAACCGCCTTCATTTTTTTGCGCTTCCAGTCCGCCAAGTATATTCCAGATAATGTTTTCGCTGTTTCTGTTGCTGCTCCCGATGAGCATGGCCTCGCCATTTTTGCAGATGACTGTGGTGTTTGCCTCTCTGAAGATAATCTCGTTTTTTCTGGTTTCGTCAAAATAATTTATCTGAGGCGCTATTGCGACATGAATGTTATCCCCAGCTACCCTGGGCTTTACAACAAATCCGGTTGAGGCATCCCTGAAGCTTGTGGTTTTTATTAAATAACCTTGCTTTTTTGTATAAAGATAGAACCAGTCAGAGTAGGGTATGCTTCTGCCTACAGCTATCCTGCCTTCATTTCCGCTCAGAATCAGCAGTGTCTGCTCTCCAATGAACTGATGCCTGCCTTTTTCCGCCCGGATCAGCGCATTGATGTTCAGTCCACTTTTACCATTAATGACATTTCCAACAACCCAGTGGCTGTCCCTGTACTGCCAGTTTACAGCAATGCCCAGCTTTTTAAATGTGCTTTCATCGACAAAGTTTATCTTTATCCTGACATGGGTCGGCCTTTGATCCTCTTTTTTTAGAAACTCAGCCACGGCCTTTATGTTTTCAGGATAATCTTTGACTATTAAAGAGTTAGTTCTTTGATCAGTAACTACAGTGCCGTCCGGAGACAGGAACAGCTTTACAGGTTGTATAAACTCTTCGGCCTCTCTGTAATAAATGTTGAAAAGCCTAATCTCAGTATCATCAGCATCTATGTATGAGGCAATATCAATGCTGATAATAAAAAACAGAAGCCATGCCAAAAACATGAATATCTTTTTATTTTCTCTGATAATCATATATCTTTGTATCAATTATCCTGCCAGAGCCTTAATAAGCATTTCAATGTCTTTGTCAGTATGTGCAGATGTTATTGTCAATCTTATCCTCGGAATTGCCACGGTCGGCGGTCTTATTGCAGGCGCATAAATGCCGTTTGCAAACAGATGTTCGGATAGTTGCATTGTTTTTTCTATTGTCCCGGTCTTTAACGGAATTACAGGCGTCTCACTGCCCATTGTGTCATAACCAACCCGTGTAATCTCTTTAACAGCCTTTTCCCTGTTATGCCAGAGCCTTTTTATAAGTTCAGGCTCTTTTTCTATAAGCTCCAATGAAGCCATTGACGCGGCTGCCACGCATGACGGCAATGCTGTAGAGAATATAAAACTGCGCGCAGCATTAAGTATCCACTCGATTGCCTCTTTGCTTCCGGCTGCGAATGCGCCAAATGAACCCAATGCCTTGGAAAATGTCCCCATCTGCAGGACCCATGGCTCGGGTTTCAGCCCAAAGTGCGTAAGGGCGCCCCTCCCGTTTCCGAGCACGCCTGTGCCATGCGCGTCATCTATATACAAGAGGCAGTCAGGAGTTGATGGGTTTGAGTTAAAGGCTGAGCAAAGATCATATATTTCTCTTAAAGGGGCAATGTCTCCATCCATGCTGAAAACACTGTCTGTGATTACTATTATTTTCCTCCCGGCTTCTTTTTTCATTAACTCTGACAAATGCTTTAAGTCCTTGTGTTTATAGACTATTTTCTTAGCCTTGCTCAATCTGCATCCGTCAATTATGCTTGCATGGTTTAGCTCATCGCTGAATATAACATCTCCCTCGTCTGCGATTGCAGGGATTATGCCTGTGTTTGCAGAATATCCGGAATTGAAGACTAAGGCAGATTCTGTTCCTTTAAAATCAGCTGTCTTTTTTTCCAGATCCCTGTGCAAAACACTTCCGCCTGACAGAAGCCTTGATGCACCGGAACCAAAGCCGTATTTCTCCAGACTTTTTCCTGCTGACCCGATTACATAAGGGTGGTCTGCCAGCCCAAGGTAGTCGTTTGACGAGAAATTAATGTATTCCTTGCCATTAATTTCTATCCTCGGACCCTGCGGGGAGTTCCTGTCTTTAATTTCTCTCAACAGGCCTTTTTCTTTTAAAAATCTGAGGGATTCTGAAAACATGGTTGTTTATTATACTCTCAAATTAGTAAAACTTATAATATAATTAAAAAATTCTTTTTATTTTTCGAGCCCTTTTCCTTGACAAAGTAAAAAAGTATGTGATAAATTGCAACGCTTTCACTTTTTAATTACCAATTGCATTGCTTATCAAAAGTGAAGCCCCATTTTTTAGCACGTATCCTTAAAAAAGGAAAAATTCAGGGTGAAAAAATGTTAGAACTAAACATTAAATGGTTTATTGTCCTTGCAGTGAATTTCCTTGTCCTTCTTTACCTGCTTAACGTAATACTCTTTAAACCGCTGCTTAAACTCTTCGAAGAGAGGGAAAAAAACACAAAGGGCGCTTTTGAGATTGCCCAGGAAATGACAAAAAAGAAGGATGATGCTATTGCAGCGCTCAATAAAGAATTGGCAAGTGCAAGGGATAAGGCCAGCAGCTCATTCGAGGCAATGAAGGCAGAAGGCGTTAATATCCAGAAAGAGGTGTTTTCTAAAGCAGAGGCCGAGGCATCGGATCTGCTTGAAAAAGCAAGGACTGAGCTAAGGGCAGAGACTGAAAAGGCTAAGGCAAAGCTTCGCGCTGATGTTGATAAATTCTCTGATGAAATCGTGAGGAAACTGATAAAGGTATGAAAAAGTTTCAGTTTTTTATTATTTTTGTAATTTACATCTTGCTGATTGCTGCCGTTTCTCTTGCAAGCGGCGCTGAAGAAGGAGGCGCCGGAGCCATATTCAAGGACTACCTCTGGAAGATAATCAATTTCGGAATATTGTTTTTCGTTTTATACAAATTCGGTAAAAAACCCTTGCAGTCTTATCTGAAACAGAGAACAGAACTCATAGAAAAGACATTGAAAGAAGCCAAAGAGGCAAAAGAGCTTGCACAAAAAGCACTCGCTGAGGTCGAAGAAAGGCTTAAGCTAAAGGATAAAGAGATAGAAGAGATAATCTCATCGGCAAAGCAGTCAGGCGAGAAGGAAAAGGCAAGGCTTATAGAAGAAGGCGAGAAAATGAAACAGAGGATCCTTGACCAGGCAAGGGCTAATATCGAATATGAACTCAAAGGCGCAAAGGCTGCGATTAAGGCCGAGGCTGTTGAGATAGCAATGGAGCTTGCAGAAAAGAAACTGAAAGAGAAGATCAGCAAGAAAGAGCAGGAGATGCTCCTTGAAGAATCATTGATGAAGATAGAGGGTAAAAAGTGAGACAGGCAAAAGAAGGCAAGCGTTACGCAAAGACATTCCTAAATATGGTGGGAGTCGAGAAAGCGCCCTCAGCGATTGATGAACTAAATGGCATTAATTCGCTTATGACAAAAAGCAGGGAGTTCAAGGGCCTTCTCATGGGGCCGCAGTTTACCTCTGCAGAAAGAGAAAAGATTATTAAGATGATGGCCGGCAAGGTCAAACTGTCTGATGATACGGTAAAGTTTATAATCTATCTCTCTGAAATAAGGATGATAAGTTCTCTGGCTGAGATTATCAGAGCCATAACCAATCTTTACCTTGAAAAGATGCGCAAGGCAAAGGCTGTTGTTATGACGCCTGTTGCATTAGATAAGGAGTATGAGAAAAAACTTAAGGCATCTCTGGAAAAGCGTATAAATAAATCCATAGATATAGAGATTGTCACGGATACCTCATTGCTTGGCGGTATTCTGGTGAAGGTTGGAAGCACGATGTATGACAGCAGCATAAAGGGCCAGCTTAGGCTTTTAAAAGATGAGCTTATAAAGGGGTGATGAAAATGGAAATTAAGGTTGATGAAATAAGTGAACTTCTAAAAAAACAGATTACTGACTTCGAGAAAAAAGTCGATGTCAGCGAAGTCGGCTCAGTCATATCTGTAGGCGATGGTATCGCTAGGATATACGGGCTTGATAAATGCATGGCATCTGAGCTTCTCGAATTTCCGAATAATGTCATGGGAATGGCGCTTAACCTTGAAGAAGATACAGTAGGCGCGGTTCTCTTTGGCGAGGATTCTTTGATACATGAAGGCGATGTCGTAAAGCGTACAGGCAAGATTATGTCAGTCCCTGTAGGCGATGCAATGAGGGGAAGGGTTGTAAATGCTATCGGACAGCCGATCGACGGCAAAGGCCCGATCAACACCAAAGATTTCAGGATAGTTGACGTTGTTGCCCCTGGTATTGTTGACAGACAGCCTGTTTCAGAGCCGATGCAGACAGGGCTTAAGGCGATAGATTCGATGATCCCTATCGGCAGGGGACAGAGAGAGCTTATTATCGGCGACCGTCAGGTTGGAAAGACAGCGGTTGCTATTGACGCAATTATTAATCAGAAGGGCGGAGACGTTACCTGCATTTATGTTGCAGTCGGCCAGAAGCGTGCAAACATCGCGCGTGTTCAGAAGATACTTGAAGAAAACGGCGCTATGGAGCATACGATCATAGTTATCGCAACTGCCAGCGAACCAGCGCCACTTCAGTACATAGCTCCTTACACAGGCTGTGCGATAGGAGAATATTTCAGGGATAACGGAAAACATGCATTAATAATATATGATGACTTAAGTAAACAGGCTACGGCGTACAGACAGCTGTCATTGCTACTCAGGCGTCCGCCGGGCCGTGAAGCGTTCCCCGGCGATGTCTTCTATCTCCATTCAAGGCTGTTGGAGAGGGCTGCAAAACTCTCTAAAGAACTTGGCGGAGGCTCATTGACAGCATTGCCGATAATCGAGACTCAGGCCGGTGACGTGTCAGGCTATATTCCAACGAACGTTATTTCAATCACAGACGGACAGATTTATCTTGAGCCTGAGCTTTTCTATGCCGGTGTAAGGCCGGCTGTTAACGTTGGTCTTTCAGTAAGCCGTGTCGGCGGCGCGGCCCAAACAAAGGCGATGAAGCAGGTTGCAGGAACGCTGAGGCTTGACCTTGCACAGTTCAGGGAACTTGCTGCATTTGCGCAGTTCGGAAGCGACCTTGATAAGGCAACACTCGCACAGATTGAAAGAGGAAAAAGAATGGTCGAACTCCTGAAGCAGGACCAGTTCGTTCCTATGACAATGGTGGATCAGGTCATTGTTCTCTTTGCAGCAACCCAGGGTTATATCGATAGCATTCCTGTCGAGTCAGTCAAAAAATTTGAACAGGAATTTCTGCGCTATATGAATGACCGTAAGGCAGACGTCAAAAAGGAACTCGGAGAAAAGAAGGCTATTGACGATGCATTAAAGGCAAAACTTATTGCGGCTGTTGAAGATTTCAAGAAAGGATTTCAGGCATA
>CAZBSJ010000130.1:0-5284 GCA_964494165.1 uncultured Nitrospiraceae bacterium | reverse complement strand
TGCCGCCATACTTAACGGCGCAGGACAGGTTGAATGTACAATAAACGGCATCGGGGAGCGCGCAGGGAACTGTTCTATGGAAGAGATTGTAATGAATTTGGCCACCCGGAAAGACATATATCAGGCAACAACAAACATCAATACAACTGAGATTATCCGCACAAGCAGGCTGCTTACTCGAATAACAGGCATAGCAGTACAACCCAATAAAGCAATCGTAGGCGCAAATGCGTTTGCCCATGAATCCGGAATACATCAGGATGGCCTTTTAAAGGAAAAGATGACATATGAGATCATCAAGCCAGAAGACATCGGACTGATACAGACCGAACTCGTGCTTGGCAAACATTCAGGAAGACATGCCTTCAAGACAAGACTCACAGAGCTTGGGTATGAATTATCGCCTGAAAAAATAGAAAGCGCCTTCACAAAATTCAAGCATCTGGCTGACCAGAAGAAAAATATCTTTGACGAGGACATAGAAACCCTGGTATCAGAAGAGTTCTTAAAGATACCTGAGGTTTACAGCCTGGTAGACCTTTCCTTTTCAAGCGGGATAAAGAAAAAGCCAAAGGCAACCATCAAAATGAAGGTCAGAGGAAAGACAATACAGAAAACCGCTAATGGCGACGGTCCTGTTGATGCAACTTACAAGGCGATCGCCTCATTAACAAAGACAAAAAGCAGTCTGCTGAAATTTGAAGTAAAGAGCATCACTGGCGGCACAGACGCCCTTGGCGAGGTCATGGTTACTCTCGAAGAAAACGGCAGGACTGTGCGCGGACATGGCGCTGATACTGACATCATAGTCGCAGCAGCAAAGGCATACATAACTGCGCTTAACAAGCTGGCAGTCAGAAAAAGGTAGCCCTCTTCCAAAAAATCATGCCCCACTCAGTAAAGATAAAGGTCTATTATGAGGATACTGACGCCGGGGGTGTTGTCTATTATGCGCGCTATCTCGGATATCTGGAAAGGGCACGGACAGAATTTCTCCTGACTCACGGAGTTAATGTAACTGACCTTCATAACCTTGGCTACTTTTTTACCGTCACCCATGCTGATATCCGCTATAAAAAACCCGCCAGGCTTGGCGATATGATCGAGGTAATAACTGAGCTCGATGAAATAAGACATGCGTCCTTTATTGTTAAGCATCAGATCCTGAGAGACGGCATTCTCCTTATCGAAGCTTCTATCACTATTGCCTATATAGATAAAAATGGAAAACCTTACAGACTGCCGGATGCTTTTAAAGATAGCGCAAGCCTGAAATAATCAAAGAACTTGCTCTCTTGTCAATATTCGTTATGTAGAGATATAATATTGCTTTAAAAAAGCAATCTTTCGGAGGATAAATGACAATCACGGAAAAAATTCTTGCAGCTCATGCCGGCAAAAAAAAGGTTGAACCCGGTGAACTAATAAATGCAAAGGTAGACCTTATTCTTGCAAATGACATTACTGCGCCTATAGCTATACAGGAGTTTAAGAAGATCGGTGCAAAAGACGTATTTGACAGGGAGAGGATTGCCTTCATCCCTGATCATTTTGCACCACAGAAAGACATTAAGGCCGCTGAACAGTGCAAAATGCTTCGCGATTTTTCAAAGGAATATCATCTCGGCCTTTACTTTGAGGTCGGTAGAATGGGCGTTGAACACGCACTTCTGCCTGAACAGGGACTTGTGGTGCCCGGAGACTTAGTGATAGGGGCTGACAGCCACACATGCACATATGGCGCCCTTGGCGCATTTTCCACAGGCGTGGGCTCGACTGATGTTGCATCAGCCATGGCAACAGGAGAGTGCTGGTTTAAGGTCCCTGAGTCTATGAAGTTTATTTATCACGGAAAGCTCAACAAATGGGTTGGAGGCAAGGACCTGATACTCCATACCATAGGTGATATCGGCGTAGACGGAGCATTGTACATGGCAATGGAATTTGAAGGCGAGGCAATAAGCAATCTCCCTATGTACGGAAGGCTTACTATGTGCAACATGGCCATAGAGGCAGGAGGAAAAAGCGGCATTATTGTCCCTGACAAGATTACAAGGAAATACGTAAAAGGAAGGGCAAAGAGAGATTATCTCTTCTATAAGTCGGATAAGAAATCAAAATATGTTGAAGTAAGGGATTATGACTGTTCAAAGATACCGCTGACAGTATCATGCCCGCATCTTCCGTCAAACACAAAACCTGCTACTGAACTTTCGAATATTATCATTGACCAGATTGTCATAGGCTCATGCACCAACGGAAGGCTTGAAGATCTCAGAGAGGCTGCACAGATAATAAAGGGCAAAAAAGTTAACCCGAATGTCAGGATGATCGTAATCCCTGCAACACAGCAGATATATAAACAGGCAATGAAGGAAAAACTTATCGATATATTCATTGAGGCAGAGGCTGTTGTATCAACCCCTACATGCGGTCCATGCCTCGGCGGCTATATGGGAATACTGGCAAAAGGCGAACGGGCATTGGCAACAACAAACAGAAACTTTGTGGGAAGAATGGGGCACCCTGAAAGCGAGGTCTATCTTTCGAATCCCGCTGTTGCAGCTGCCTCGGCAGTGCTCGGAAGAATAGGCACTCCGGAAGAGCTGGGGCTGTAATGTCTCCGGAAGAAAAGCTAAAATCATTAGGCATAGAGCTTCCTGAAGCGCCTAAACCATTGGGCTCTTACGTTCCCTGTGTTCAGTCAGGCAACCTGCTTTTTCTCAGCGGAATACTTCCTTTAAGACAGGGAAAGCTGGCAAAAACCGGAAGGGTCGGAGAGTCAGTTTCACTCGAAGAGGCTCAGGAAGACGCAAAGCAGATCGTTATAAATGCCCTTTCAATTATTAAATCTCAGACAGGCGGCCTTAAAAAGATAAAGAGATGCGTAAAAATGACCGGCTTTGTCTCATCAGCAATTGATTTTACGGATCAGCCCAAGGTCTTAAATGCCGCGTCAGATCTTCTTTTCGAGATATTCGGAGAGGCAGGCCGTCATTCGCGTACAGCAGTCGGAGTCAGCACCCTTCCCCTTAATGCACCGCTCGAAATAGAGTTTATATTCGAGATCACTTAGCTCCTATTATTCATAAGTTTTAGTTTACAGGCGGGACATAGTGTTTAAGCGGGTTTTTTGCCCGCAATTCAGACAGTAAAAATAAGGATATGCGGCGGGCAAAACCTCGGAGGGCGCTTCAGCGGCCGAGAATGAGCGAAAACACTATGTCTTGCCTTTATCAGGTTTATTAATAATGTGAGTCAGTTAATTTTGTACTGATACTGATAGCGGTCTGTAACCTGCTTTTGTCAGCAGGTCTCCTTCTTTCGAATTAAGCATGTCAAGAAAGGCGTTTACTACATGAGGGTCAAATTGCGTGCCGGAACCTATCTTCAGCTCTTCTTTTGCCTTGAATAAAGGCAGGCTGTGCCTGTACGGCCTGTCTGAAAGCATTGCGTCAAACGTATCTATTACAGAAAGTATTCTTGCCTTCAATGATATCTCTTCGCCCGGAACCCCGAAAGGATATCCCTTGCCGTCATATCTCTCATGATGCTGGATGATTGTTATCCTCACGCCGTTAAGAGTTTCGACTGGACCAAGTATCTCTTCTCCGATTAACGGATGCGCCTTTATAAGGTTAAATTCGCTTGCCGTCAGCTTGCCTTCCTTATTTAAAACCATTGAGTCTATGCCTATCTTTCCGATATCATGCAGAACAGCAGCCTGCTGCAATGTCTCGAGTTCTCTGTCATCAAGCCCGAGATTCCTGCCTAATTCCATCGAGAGATATCTAACCCTCTCTGAATGGCCTTTGGTATACCTGTCATTTGCCTCAAGCGCATTTATTAAAGACTGCATGGTAGAAAGACAGTTTTCCTTTACACTCTCATAAAGCCATGCATTCTCTATTGCGACCATTGCCTGATTGGCAACTATCGTGAGCAGTTCCAGTTCATCGCTGTTAAATGAAGTGCCGTCCAGTTTATCCTCAAGGAGCATCGCCCCTACCATCTGTCCTTTTATCTTCAAAGGCACGCCGATGACTGAACCATTTGTTCTGTGACCACTCATCTGCTCTAAACCGTCCTCTCTGACTACAACAGGGCTTCCGCCGCCGACTATGCTGTTATAAACTCCCTTAACACCTGAAGACATGCCGTTAAAATTCTCGAACCCTGCGCCAAACTGATAATTCAATGTCAGCGAATGCCTGTTATTTCGCTCAAGATGTATCACGCCTTTTTCCGCATATAACAACTCGGCTGTTGTTTTTACTATATGCTTCATCAGTTCATCAGTATCTATTATCGAGTTTAATGTCTTTCCGGTATCATTTATGCGGCGCAGCCTGTCCACCATCTTCCTTAGCTGAATGTTCTTTGCCCTTACCTCTTTTGAGAGCGCGACAACCGCCTTATTGGCAGTCTCAACTTCTTTCACCTTATAATTAAGCTGCTCATTAAGGTTTTCAAACTTCATCTTATGTTCCAGTTCAATCTTTATCTTTGATATTTCTTTTTCTTTGCTAATCCCCTTTTCATGCAGATTTCTTACCTTTTCTGTCATCCTGTTGAATGCAACGCTCATGGTGCCAAGCTCATCATTGTTTTCTACATGCGCCTTTGCCTCCCAGTTGCCTGACTCGAAATCCCTCATGGCATGCTGAAGTTTCTTGAGAGGATTAATTATA
Source organism: uncultured Nitrospiraceae bacterium (assembly GCA_964494165.1). Lineage (GTDB taxonomy): Bacteria > Nitrospirota > Thermodesulfovibrionia > Thermodesulfovibrionales > UBA1546 > CAZBSJ01. The sequence goes on along the minus strand of CAZBSJ010000130.1, from coordinate 593 downwards.
AGCACAGAGAATAAAAGACTGAGAATGGCGACTACCACAGAAACAGAGATGATATTCGAAAATACAAAGAGCTTCTTTATAGAGGCGACCCCTTTTCTGCTTCTGGTCATGTCATATTCTACCTGTATTATCCCTGCCAGCTTCTCTTTTTTATTGTGGCAGCGATAGCACTCTGCTTTATTAAAGACAGGGTTAAAATGAACAATTGATTTGTCGCTTACTATGAATTGCCTTTCTATCCCGTCCGATAAAATCTCTTTTGCCTCTCCACCTATCTCAGTTTTCAGTTTAGACTTAAGTATCCTGCCATTTGCCGAGAGGATTCTGAGGCTGGCAATCTCAGGATTCTCACCGATATTTTCGAGTATCTTCTGCACATCTGCTGTCTTTCCGCTTTGCATTGCCTCAGCAATGCTTTTTTCGACAAGGTCGCTGAGCATTCCGACATCTTTGACCTTTGCGTCTTTTATCATTTTGCTCTGGACTCTGAAGACAACGGCAGCAGACGTTCCTATGGTTAAAAGCAACGCAATAATAGTAACGACAATAATCTTTGTCTTAAGTATCATACTCGCTTAACATACCTCGCCTGT
>CAZBSJ010000129.1:0-5333 GCA_964494165.1 uncultured Nitrospiraceae bacterium | reverse complement strand
CCATCCGAGGATGCGATTGTCAGTGAATATATCGAACTTAAACTTAGGACTTTTATTAAGATAACAGAAGAAGACATGAAGGAATTTTATGAAAAAAACAGGAAAGAGTTTGGCAGTGTTGATTTTGAAGATGTAAGGGACAAGATAGAGCTTTATCTGACTGAACGAGAGGTGAATGAAAGATTAAAAAAACATCTCGAAGATTTAAAATCACAGGCTTACATAAAAATCCAGCTCGATGATTCAGCTATAGACAGCCCGGCTAATAAAAACTGATATGCATCATGGACCTTTTCCAGTGTTACCGCTTATGTACTTTTATGAAGTTTGCTATTGATCGGTCATAAGTCCTTTCCTGCTCTTTACTGAAGAAACAAGCTGGCAGTTCTCCGTTTTTTCTGTGATAGTGCAGGCACTCGCAGCACTTGCTCTTTCTGCTGCATGAAGCATATGTGCAGTTGCAATACTGTTTGTTTTTTCCCTGAGTACATTCCATGTGTCCTCCTCAAAATGTTAACGCAGTTTTATAATTTTTACCCCTACAAAAATGTTTCTATATGATAAAATGAATTTCTTATGAACATACAGATATATTAGTTCAGGAGGCAATTGATGAGCAAGTACGGGGACATCTTCAATAAAAGCATTAGTGACCGAAACGGTTTTTGGGCTGAAGCAGCGGAGAATATTGCATGGCGTAAAAAATGGGATAAGGTTCTTGATGATTCAAACCTGCCATTTTACAGATGGTTTACCGGCGGTGAGCTGAATACCTGTTACAATGCGCTGGACCGACATGTTGAGAACGGAAGGGCCGGACAAACAGCCCTTATTTATGACAGTCCTGTCACTAAACGAAAAATAGCAGACGGGCAGTCCTATACTGTTCCATCCACTATTGACGATCCGGCTTCGCTTAATGAGATCGAAACTGCCCTTAAAAGAATAGGATACGGAGTTAAAACATAAAAAGCTGGCATACATAGATTAGTTATGAATCTGACAGATAACGCACTAAGAGTTTTAAAAGCAAGGTATCTTCTTAAGGATGAAAAAGGAGATATAGTTGAGACCCCTGAGCAGATGTTCAGGCGCGTTGCCAGGACAATTGCATCTGCAGAGATTCAATATCATGAAAATCCTGCTGAGTGGGAAGAGAAGTTCTATGCACTTATGACCTCTCTTAAATTTCTGCCAAACTCTCCTGCAATGATGAATGCCGGAAAAGAGATAGGACAGCTTGCCGCCTGTTTTGTATTGCCAGTAGAAGATTCGATGAAATCTATTTTTGATACTCTTAAGAATGCTGCCCTGATACTTCAGAGCGGAGGAGGCACCGGGTTTTCTTTTTCTCGTCTAAGGCCTAAATCTGATGTTGTTCGCTCTACAGGGGGGATTGCAAGCGGCCCCGTGTCTTTTATGAAGATATATAACACAGCTACAAATGTCATAAAACAGGGAGGGGCCCGCAGGGGTGCCAATATGGGTATTCTCAGCGTTGACCATCCTGACATCCTTGATTTTATTCGAATAAAAAGAAACGAAGGTGAACTCACAAACTTTAATATTTCAGTAACAATCACTGATGCATTTATGGACGCTTTAAAAAACAAAACAGAATACGAACTGATTAATCCAAGAAGCAAGATGGCGGTTGGCAGTCTCTCAGCAAAAAAGGTTTTTGATGAGATTGTAAAAAGCGCATGGGAGACCGGAGATCCAGGACTTGTATTCATCGACAGGATTAACAGAGACAATCCCACCCCACATATCGGCAGGATAGAGTCAACAAACCCCTGCGGAGAGCAGCCTTTGCTGCCAAATGAGGCATGCATATTAGGCTCTCTTAATCTGTCTAAATATGTCATGAATTCAGCGATAGATTTCAATTCACTGGAACATGATATAAAAACCTCTGTAAGATTCCTGGATAATGCAATAGATATAAATAAATATCCCCTGCCAGACATAGAGACAATGCATAAGGGTAATCGGAAGATTGGATTAGGCGTAATGGGCTGGGCTGATATGTTAGTGCATCTTGGAGTTGAATATAATTCCCAAAAGGCATTCAGCCTTGCCAGGGATATAATGAAATTTATCAGACAAAAGGCAAGGGAAGTATCTTCAGAGCTGGCAGAGAAAAGAGGGGCATTCCCTAATTTTAAAGGCTCTGTATACGATGCGCCAAATATGCCGAAATTAAGAAATGCAACCACAACAACGATTGCACCTACAGGAACCTTATCGATTATTGCTGACTGTTCAAGCGGGATAGAACCTTTGTTTGCGCTGGCATATAAGAGGTTTATATTGGAAGCCGAACTCTTTGAAATCAATAAGTATTTTTTTGATACAGCTGTCAAAAGAGGTTTTTACTCTGATGAATTAAAAAAAGAGGTTATTCATAAGGGAACATTAAAGGGAATCAAAGGGATACCACCTGATGTCAGGAGAGTATTTAAGACAGCTCACGAAATCCCTTATAAAGACCATATTGAGATGCAGGCATGTTTTCAGGAATTTACTGATAATGCAGTTTCTAAGACAATAAATATGCCTCACAGTGCAAAAAAGGATGATGTTGCAAAGGCTTTTGTTTTAGCATATGAAAAAGGATGTAAAGGCATTACCATATTCAGGTACGGGACAAAGAAAATAGGTACACTGGTCAGGATATCTGATACTGACTGAAAATCTTACAAATGGAGGAAGAAGATGATTCTCGGTGTAAATGTTGATCATGTTGCTACGATAAGAGAAGCCAGGAAAACATTTGAGCCTGACCCGGTAATGGCAGCAACGCTTGCGATTCTGGGTGGAGCTGACGGAATAACAGTACATTTAAGAGAAGACAGAAGGCACATACATGACAGGGATTTGCGATTATTGCGGGAATTTGTCCCTGTAGAATTAAATCTGGAGATGGCGGCTACTAAAGAGATGACCGCGATTGCGTTGAAGACAAAGCCTGATTTGGTTACGCTTGTGCCGGAAAAAAGGGAGGAGCTTACGACAGAGGGGGGGCTTAATGTAAAGTCTCAGAAATTGTATCTTAAAAAGACCGTAAAGAAGATTCAGGGTTCTGGTTTTCACGTAAGCCTTTTTATAAATCCATCAGTTGATGATATAAACATATCTAAAGATATCGGGGCTGAAATGGTCGAGATACATACTGGTCTTTACGCAAACGCAAAAGGCAGCCAGCAGGAAAAAGAGCTTCTGAAGATAATAAGAGCCGTTAAAGAGGCATCAATCATGGGGCTTAAGGTTAATGCAGGGCACGGCCTGAATTATTTTAATGTAAAAAACATAGCTGTTATTGAGGAGATGAGGGGTTTATACATAGGCCACAGCATTATATCAAGGGCAGTGCTTGTGGGGATAGAGCGGGCAGTAAGAGAGATGAAGGAGCTGATTGCAGGATGATCTATGGCATAGGCATTGATCTCGTTAAAATAGAGAGGTTGAAGACTGCTATAGAAAAATGGGGTGATAAATTCCTTAAAAGGGTATTTACAGATGAGGAAATCTCATACTGTTACAAAAAAAACAACCCTTATTTCTCTTTTGCTGTACGTTTTGCCGCGAAAGAGGCATTGATAAAGGCAATCGGTTCTGAGGTTGCTGTGCCATTAACTGATATTGAGGTGAGCAATTCTGAGAGGGGTAAGCCTGTCATTAAGGCAAACGGAAAACTTAAGATATTCTTAACCCAGATAGAGATAAGGCGTATTTTGCTGAGCCTGAGCCACGAGAGGGAATATGGAATTGCATGCGTGGTGCTTGAGAAATAACTTCTGTGCTAAAATAACTCATCATGGATATACACCATCTTAAAGTCTTTTTGTCTGTATTCAAGAACAAAAGCTTTTCCAGGGCTTCGGAAGAACTTTATTTAACCCAGCCAACAATAAGCGACCATATAAAAACATTGGAAGAAGAACTCGAATGCAAGCTGTTCGACAGGCTTGGACGAACAATACTTCCCACCAAAGAAGCTGAGATATTATATGCCCACGCAACATCAATCTTGGAAAAGGTCAGCACACTCAAGGACACATTTAATAAATTAAAAAAAGAAGTAACAGGAGATTTAGTTATAGGCGCCAGTACAATCCCCGGGACATACCTCATGCCGCAGGTGATTGCAGATTTTCGCAAAAAATATCCGGGCGTGTCAATTCAGGTGGCTATTTCAGATACTAAGGGGATCATTGATAAAATTGTCAAACACGAACTCTTGCTTGGAATTGTAGGATCCAAGATAAGCAATTCTCCTTTGAATTTTCTGCCATTTATTGAGGACGAACTTATTGTTGTGGCTTCTCTTTCTCTGACCAGCAAGTCAACCCTGCATCTGGGTGAACTCACAGATATCCCGATGGTCTTAAGGGAAGAGGGGTCAGGCACACGCAAGGAGATGGAAAAAATTCTGGAGGGCAGGGGGCTTAACATGGACAATATAAAGATTGCCGGAATATTTGGCTCTACAGATGCGATAAAACAGGCTGTAAAGTCAGGGTTAGGCATTTCTATTGTATCACGGTTGTCTGTCACAGATGAGCTTAAACACAAGATACTGAAAGAAATAAAACTTGATAATATACAGATGAAGAGAAAGTTCTATATCGTTATCCACAAGAAAAGAACGCTTCCCTTGGCTTACAGCATCTTCCTTGATTATCTCAAAGCCAACCTATAAATAGAGCCTGACCAATAATAATTATCTATTTTATTTATCGAGCTTTTCTATGGTTAACTACGCCTGAGGGGCAATGGGGCTGGCGCCCTGCCTGGTCTGCAAAACCAGAGAACGGTTTTAAGATAGCCGTGGTGTGTTCGATTCACACTGCCCCTCTCCAGCAACAAATCAATAAAGTTCCGCTGAAATGAGTTTTCACCATAAGTATAGCCATAGGCTATTTCAGAGAAATATTTGATTGAAAGAAACGATTGGAAATATAGATTTTATTAATTTTATTCTAGATAAATATCAAGTTCTGGGAGGTAACAATGATGCTGAAACAAAAACTTGTTATGCTGATTTCTGTTCTTCTTATTTTAAGTATCGCCTCTATTGCATCCGCAAAAGAAAGGCAGGGAGAGGTGACAATTCATTTTAATCTCAATGCCCCTGCAGATGCAGCAAATGTAAGGCTCTGGGTTCCTTATCCTTTGTCGGATGAAAATCAAGATATCTGGGATATAAAAGTTAATGGCAATTTTTCAAACTATGGCGCTTACAGGGAAGGTGAAAACGGCAATATGGCTCTTTATGCCGAGTGGAACAGCCCGTCCAAAGAGAGAACTCTAACATATTCATTTAAGGC
>CAZBSJ010000128.1:0-5347 GCA_964494165.1 uncultured Nitrospiraceae bacterium | reverse complement strand
GGGAGTTTGATGAAGGTCAGATATCTGCTCTTCCATGGTTACGGGTCTTTGAGGTTCAGGGGTTTTCTGCTCTGGTTCAGGTATTGCCTCTTCTTCAACAGATTCTGGGATATCTCCACTTAAATGTTTTCCGGATAGGGCAGATTGGGTTTTAGCAATAAGTTCTTCTATGGTGAAGTTCTTTTTTAGCGAATCAACAATCCCATAGATGGATTTATATCTGGGATCCATGCTCCCCTCGAACGCTGAGATTACGACTATGGGGACGTTTTCAAGCGTTTCTATGCTATGGAGTGTCTTGCATACCTCAAGTCCGCTGGTTCCGCCCATTGCAGGATTTACAAAGATAAGGGCAGGGTTTACCTTTTTAGCCATGGTGATGCCTACTTCACCGTTAGGCGCCGTGAAGACAAGGAAATCCTCAGATTCCAGGGTTGATACAATCTTCTGTGTTGTATCAGTGTCAGGATCTATTACGAGAATGGTTTCCCCTGTCATCATTATTATATGCTCCTTATAAGGGCTCCCAGTATTTTGCAGGCATGTCTAACGCAAGCTTGAGTGCGCCGTTAGAACCTGAAAAAAGCGGGTCATCAACTCTTCTTACATTGCACGGGCCATACTCTTTCAGAGCATCCTGGAGATATTCTCTTAGGCCTCTTATCAGGCTTCCGCCTCCGGCAAGTACGATATTATTTTTTATCTTAATCTGAAACTCAGGGTCAAATCTTGCTATCATTTCGGTTATTGATTCTGTAATCGCAGGCAGAATGCTTTCGCATGCCCGCTTTATCTCATTCTTTATGTCATGCATTACAGGCTTCCCGTCAACCGGGATTTCTACGCGGATATCTTCAGCGATGTCCCTAACAAAGCTGTATTTTTCCTTGAACTGGCGCACCATGTTTTTATTGAATCTTGAATTCGGATATTTTTCCGTAAGGTAGCTGTAAAGCTGTTCATCTATGTAATCCCCTGCCATCAGAATGGTCTTCTGATCCTCTTCGCTTGGTATGGTCCCGTGCATAATGCAAAAATCAGTTGTGCCTGCGCCGATATCTATGACCAGTGAGTTGTTAAGCAGGTTAAGGCCGTACGCAACTGCAAATGGCTCGGACACTACCAGCAAGGCATGCGCAAACTCTGCAACAGCCTTTCTTATCGCAAGTTTGTTTACCTTTAATGTGTCAGCCGGCACGCCGACAACAGCGTGTATTTTCTGGTCAGGGGCTGGTTTTGCAAGTTCAATGAGATGTTTGATTATCTCTTTAACAGCCTCTTCGCTTTTCTCAATGCCTTCTTTTATCACTCCGTGCTGTAATGGCCTGCAGAGTTCGAGGGACAGCCTGTGTTTTAACGCTTCAGAGCCAAAAAGCACAGGTTTGCCTATTACCTGCGCGGCTATGAAGTCTTTTGGCCAGCCGACATAACTTTCTATCCATTCCTTTGTTCCGTTACTTGCAGATATCGAACTTCTTGACGTTCCAAGATCAATCCCTACATAAAAGATGTTCTCAGCGTTTGGCTTCATAGATTACTTCTCCTTTATTATTTAAATAATCTAATACTCCGGCCTCTAAATAGCGTGCAATATTTTCTCTGTGCGTTTCGGTGTTTAGTTCCATCTCCTCAAGTTTGTTGCTGAGGCATGAAACCTCAACCAGAACAGCAGGTACATCTACTCCCAATAAGACCACAAAAGGCGCTCTTTTCACGCCATAATTATAAATGCTTCCGTTATGTTTTTTGCTGTTAACAAAAAGATTTTTTTGTATGGATGTTGCAAGCACCTGAGACTCCTGAAGCTTCAGGGCTTCTCCGAGCTTTTCTATCATCTCTTTAAAGTCGCTCAGTCCGTATTGGGAGCCTGCATTTTCCTTTTCTGCAAGCTTTAATGTTGTATCGTCAGTTGGCGGGCCGAAATAGTAGGTCTCAATGATATTTATAGGCCTTTTGGGCAGATAATTCAGATGGATGGATACAAATATGTCAGCCCTCGCTGATTTTGCAATCTCAACCCTTCTGTTAAGCGCAAGGGTTGAATCATCGTCACGTGTCATTAATACATTGAAATTACCGTATTTTTGCAGCCTCTCTTTAAGCCTCTTTGCGATATCAAGTGTTATATCTTTTTCTTTTGTCCCCATTTTTCCGATTGCGCCGGGGTCAGTCCCGCCATGCCCGGGATCTATCATTATGGTCTTTACCTCAAGTCCGAACATGCGGCTTAACTGGACATCAGGGATATTTATAAAAGCCTTATACTCTGACGGATTGATGGTTTTCTGGACAGAATCAGCGGAGGGGTTCTGTACTACGAGGTTTATCCTCACTTCTCTTTCATAAATTGATGATGTGTTCAGGTAATTGTCATGGCCCAAAATTGTAAAAATAATAACTGCAAGAAAGAGAAAAGATTTTTTTAAAAAAAGAGTTGTCTTTCCCGAGAGAGAAGCGGAATGTTTCCCCATTATCTTCAGGTTGTCTTCATAGACACCCCGGAATATCGCAGCCTTAATTTTCAGGTCGCGTCTCTTAGAAAACATATCCAACATCACTTTAACAGTTTAAGCAAAAAAATTCAATGATTTGTGTAACTTAGCTTGACAAACCCTCATCGCAGAGATTAAATTAGCAAAAATCCTCTCGGAGGTCGTTATGTCAGAAGCAAGGGTGACTTTTGTTGACGGACTGCAGTTTGTCGGCCAGGCAGATTCAGGCCATGCAGTGGTCATGGACGGAGATGTCGAGGTAGGCGGTAAAAATACAGGCTCAAGGCCTATGGAGATGCTTTTGATGGGAATAGGCGGATGCTCAGGCATGGATGTAATCTCAATCCTCAGGAAAAAGAAGGAAAATGTTACAGGTCTGGAGATAAAGATAAAAGGACAGAAGGCTGAAAATTATCCCAAGAAATTTACGGATATAAATCTGGAATTTATCGTTACAGGGAAAAACGTTTCAGAGGAAGCTGTTAAAAAAGCTGTTGAACTTTCGATGGAAAAATACTGTTCTGTAAAAGCAACTCTGGAAGGCTCTGCAAAGATCAGCTGGAGCTGGAAGATAAAAGGGGAGGAATAGATGAAAGAGACAAAAGTAATTCTGCCTGACAGGGATATACCCAAGAAATGGTACAACATTATGGCTGACATGCCCAACCTGCCAAAACCGCCATTGCATCCCGGAACCCTCAAGCCTGTAGGACCGGATGACCTTTCTGCAATATTTCCAATGGCGCTTATAGAGCAGGAGGTCTCGACCCAGAGATGGATTGACATCCCTGAGGAAGTATTGGATATATATACTCTCTGGAGGCCGTCGCCATTATACCGCGCTCACAGGCTTGAACAGTCTTTGAATACACCGGCCAGGATTTACTACAAGTATGAGGGCGTAAGCCCTGCAGGGAGCCATAAGCCGAATACCTCAATCCCACAGGCTTACTACAACAAGAAGGCTGGGATTAAAAAAATAGCAACAGAGACAGGGGCAGGGCAGTGGGGCTCTTCCATGGCATTGGCAGGCAGCCTCTTCGGACTTGAGGTAACTGTTTACATGGTGAGGGTCAGTTATAATCAGAAGCCTTACAGAAGGATTGCTATGGAGACATGGGGAGCAACTGTTCATCCAAGCCCCTCAAATGTTACTAATTCCGGCAGGAAGATACTGGAGGCAGATCCAGACAGTCCGGGAAGCCTTGGCATTGCCATATCAGAGGCTGTGGAGGATGCAGCAACTCATGGAGACACCAATTATGCCCTCGGATCTGTTTTGAATCACGTGCTTCTTCATCAGACAGTTGTCGGGCTTGAGGCAAAAAAACAATTCGAATTAGTAAAAGACTACCCTGACATAATAATCGGATGTTGCGGAGGCGGAAGCAATCTTGGCGGAGTCGCATTTCCGTTCCTCCGGGACAAGATAAATGGTAAGGACTTAAGGATTGTTGCTGTTGAGCCTACATCATGCCCGACACTAACAAAAGGGGAATTCAGATATGACTTCGGAGACACGGCAGGGCTTACGCCTTTGCTTATGATGTATACACTGGGACATGATTTTGTGCCTCCCGGAATACATGCAGGCGGTCTGAGGTATCATGCAGACGCTCCACTGATATGCCAGCTGTACCATGACAAATTAATAGAGGCTGTTTCATATGGCCAGACAGCTGTATTTGATGCGGCTTTAAAGTTCTCAAAATCAGAGGCCATAATCCCTGCGCCTGAAACAGCGCATGCAATAAGAGCCGCGATTGATGAGGCGATAAAATGCAGGGAAGAGGGAAAAGAAAAGACCATTTTCTTTAACCTTAGCGGACACGGCTATCTCGACCTTGCAGCTTATGCTGATTATCTTGGCGGCAAACTCGAAGATTATGTATATCCTGATGAAAAGATAAAAGAATCTCTGGCAAGATTGCCTGTTATAAAAGCTTAAATGCTTTTAAAGCATATTGCCACGCTGGGGGGAATTGGGTATTTGCCATTTGCCCCCGGCACTTTCGGCACATTGGCCGGCCTGATTTTTATTTCTCTGCTTAAGCCTCCTGTTATTTTGCATCTGGGTTTAGCCGTGTTTTTCATAATAATAGGCATTATCGCATCAGATTATGCCGAAAACCTTTCAGGACAGAAAGATCCCGGCTTCATAGTTATAGATGAGTTTGCAGGGTATCTGGTATCGATTCTCTTTCTGCCTATGGAATGGTTCTATATCATCGCTGCATTCATATTGTTCAGGTTTTTCGATATAATTAAACCGCCGCCTATCAAAAAACTGGAGCATTCATTTAAAAAAGGCGTTGGCATAATGGCAGACGATATAGGAGCTGCGATTTATGTTAATATCTTATTGCAGATATGGAAAATGCTGAATTAGACATAGTCAGGAAGCTCCATATAATCTTTAAGGCAAAGTCATTAATACTTTCGGTCTCAGAATCATGTACAGCAGGTTACATTAGCCATCTGATTACATCCCTTCCGGGCGCATCGGATTTTTATGACTCTTCAATGATTCTTTACACGCCCAATGCAAAAAACAGGCTGCTTGGAATAAAGAAATCCTTTCTCAAAAAACACGGAACTGTTAGCGAAGAGACAGCAAGAGAAATGGCAGAAGCTATGATGGCAAGGTCAAAGTCAGATTTTGCCCTTGCTGTTACAGGGAATCTTGGGCCGGATCCGATAGAAAACAAAAAAGTGGGACTTGTGTATATTGCGGTCTCTTCAAGCAGGCTCACAGAGTCCAGAGGAATGATTTTTGACGGTTCAAGGGATGAGATAAAAAAGGCTGCCTCAATAGCTGCCTTAACTTTTCTCTTTGAGGTTGTTTCAGCATGGAC
>CAZBSJ010000127.1:0-5405 GCA_964494165.1 uncultured Nitrospiraceae bacterium | reverse complement strand
CCGTCCTGATAAAGTATGGTGGTGCCTTTTTCGTAGAACTCCATGGATATATCCATGGCAATATTTTTAAGTTCGGCCTCATTAAAAAACTGGAACGGCGGGACTCTTTCAAGAAAATCTATAATTTCATCGATTATCATAGGATAACCCCTTTCAGCAAGTTATATGCCTGTATAAATATATACAAACATAGTTAAATTGCTCTTTAAAATCAAGAAGTTTTTAGATGTGGTATTCAATTTTTGGGTTTAGAGACAGCTATGATTTGTTACTTTATGTAGCAAAATGGCAGTTTGTTGTGTTTTTCCCATATTTTTCAGCGGGATAGGTGGCGTTACTATTTGTAATGCAGGAGAAGGATGTGCGTTTAGATAAGTAACATGAGCAGTATTTATTTTTTAGTTATGCCCCATCTTTTTCTTTTTTCCCAAAGGGCTTTTCTCGTAATCCCGAGCATATCAGCCAGCTGCTGTTCACCTGTAGTTTGCTGGTGCCGAACGATTATCTCTTTTGTATAATCTTCGATTGAAAGGACTTTGCCGGGTGAGTCATAAATAATGGATGGCACCGGTTTCAATCCTTCTGGCAGGTGCTCAGGGAAGATGGTATTGCTGTCTGTTATAAGGACTGCTCTTTCAATAATATTCTGGAGTTCGCGAACATTCCCCGGCCACCTGTAATCGAGCAGCAGCCGCATAGCCTTATCATCTATGAATTTAACATTTTTGCCTATTTCGTAAGCGAATTTTACAAGGAAGTGATTTGCCAGCAGGGTTATATCTTCTGCCCTCTCGCGCAAAGCAGGCATCTTTAGTGTTACCACATTTATTCTGTAATAGAGGTCTTCCCTGAAAGCCCCATCCTTAACCACTACTGTTATATCCTTGTTCGTAGCAGTAATAAACCTGATGTCAACTTTGCGGGAGTAGATACCTCCCAAAGGCCTTATCTCGCGGTCATCTATTACACGCAGGAGCTTTGCCTGCAGAGTTAGGCTGAGGTCGCCGATTTCATCGAGGAAAACAGTGCCGCCGTCAGCCTCTTCAAACAGACCCCTTTTAGTGCTTGTCGCGCCGGTGAAAGCGCCTTTAACATGCCCGAACAATTCTGACTCCAGAAGGTTTTCAGGTATCGCGCTGCAGTTTATCGGGATAAAAGGCTTATCACGCCTTAAGCTGTTATAATGTATTGCCCTTGCGAATAGTTCCTTGCCGGTACCTGTCTCGCCGAGCAGGAGGACATTGCTTTTAGAGTCAGCAATTTTTTTAACCTCATCTATCAGTGACAGGATTCCATTGCTCTGGCCGATTATTTTATCAAAATCATAACGCTCCTCAATTTGCTTCTTGAGCATCAGGTTTTCGGCCTTAAGGGCCTTTTCCCTTAATGCATTTCTTGCAATCCGTTTGATCTCTTCATGTATTATCGGCTTTACGACATAGTCATACGCTCCGGCCCTCAATGCCTCAACAGCTGTCTCAAGTGAGGCGAAGGCCGTAATAATAATGATTATGTTTTCGGGATTATGTTCCTTAAATTTCTTAAGAAGCTCAATCCCGTTAATTCCTGGCAGAATGATGTCTGTGATTATCAGGTCGTAGGTTGTTCCCTCAAAGATCTTGAGCGCAAACTCCGCGCTTCTGACAGTATCCACCTCATAGCCTTCTCTGATGAATACTCTTTTTAAGGATTCACGCAGGGCTTCTTCATCTTCTACAATCAGCAGTCTTTCAGCCATAATATTTTTTTGATTATACCACAGCAGGTAAATGATGACTGCTGCTCAAGATGTTTTGCGGATGTGACTGTTTAGAAGAATTTTGCAGGGAATTAACCCCTTGGTGGGACCCCTGAGACAGCGTTTTTGACGACCCCTAATATCTCTTCATGTGTAAAAGGCTTGGTCAGATAATCATAAGCTCCGGCCCTTAATGCCTCGATGGCTGTCTCAAGATTGGCATAGGCAGTCATAATAATCACAATCTGTTCAGGCTTCTGTTTCTTATATTTCTTAAGTAGGTCTATGCCTGAAATTCCCGGAAGGACAATATCAGTTATTATCACATCATAGGCTTTTGTTTCCAGGAGTTCAATGGCTGTTTCCGCACTGCCAGAGATGTCTACATCATAACCATTTCTTATAAATACCCTTTTCAGGGATTCGCATAAGGTATCTTCGTCTTCTACTATTATTATTTTCTTGGCCATTCTATTCAAAAGGCAGTCTTATGATAAAAGTTGTCCCCTCTTTTTGCCTGCTTCTCACGTTAATCGTCCCGTTATGCTCCCTAATTATACCATAGCATATGCTTAACCCCAATCCTGTGCCCCTGCCGGGAGACTTTGTCGTAAAGAACGGGTCAAATATCCTGTCCAGAACAGATTCCTCAATGCCGGTACCGGAATCGTTAAAAACTATTTCGACTGAATTTTTGTAATTTTTCATGGTGATATTTAAATTGCCGCCGTTAGGCATGGCATCCAGACTATTCAGCAGAATATTGAGAAAAACCTGCTGTATCTGGTCTGAATTTACCTTCATAGGCGGGATGTCTTCGATGTTCGTGGAAAGGTTTATATTCTTAAACCTCTTGTCGTATCTCACCAGATTTATTGTGCGGTCCAGTATCTCAGAAATACTTGAGACTGTTTTTTCCTTGGATGATATCCTTGCGAAGTCTCCAAGGCTCCTGACGATTTTTGCGATTCTCTCGATATGACTGTTGATGACATTCAAAGACTTTTCCGTAAACTCTATGTCTTCCCTGGATTCCATTTTTACGGCAGTCAGTTCCTGAACCAGAGAGGATATGGATGCAAGCGGATTTCCGATCTCGTGAGATATGCCTGCGGTTAGTTTTCCGATGCTGGCAAGTTTTGACGTCTGCTGTAATTGCTCCTCCATTTTTTTCTTCTCTGTTATGTCTTCAAGAATTACGACAAAACCGCCTGACGGGTCCTTCAAAGGGCTGATATTTATTTTAAAAGACTGTGATGCTGGGGGTATCTGAATAACCGTCTCCTTATGCTCCTTGTGTCTGATTATTTCCTTTGGTATCCACGGCAGAAGTGTTGTTATAGATATATTGAATGCCGAAGACCTTTTAATCCCTGTGATGTTTTCAATTTCCTTGTTCCAGTATTTTACTCCTAATCTGGAATCTATGGTTACGATCCCGACAGGAGCGCTTTCAATAATGTTTTCACTGAATTCCTTAAGATATGCCAGGTTCCTGTTGGCGTCTGCAAGCTCCTGGCGTGAAAGCCTTAATGTATCAGACATCTGCTTTATTGAAGAGGATATCTCTCCTCTCTCCTGTTCTGTTAAAGTGAGCTTATCTTCAAAAATTATCGTTGCAATGGCAGAGCCCAGCGCACCTGAAAGAACCCTCTCGGCCTCATCCCGCAGCCTTACCAGGTCTACAGAGGATATGGCATCCTTTTGGATATTGTGTTTCCTGATGAAACCTTCAATAATTTCTCCGGCCTCTTTCCTGCCTATATACTGGCCGAGTATATTGTCGATCTGCTCTACTGTATAAATGCCTTTAGGCGGGAGGATCCTTGGAGAATAAGAATCAACAAAGAGCAACGCCTGTTTTTCCTCAGCCCCTTTCTGTTTAATGAATATCGAAAGTCCCAGATATAATATGAGATTGAATAACAATCCCCAGAATAAAGAATGACTCCATTTATCAAAACCGCTTATGCCGAATAATGAGCGAGGATTGAAAAATTCCGAGTTGATGATCGAGAAAAGCAGTCCTTTTGCCTGAACAACGCCTGCCTTAATAAGAGCAGGCATCAGAAGCGTATAAAACCATACAATAAAGCCGGCGATAATGCCTGCAATCGCCCCGGCCTTATTTCCTCTTTTCCAGTAAAGACCGAGTATAATTGCGGGGGCAAAGATTGTGACTGCCTCGAATGACTTTAGTCCAATATCAACAAGAGAATAAAATTCGCCGATAGAAACAGCAAAGAAGTAACCGAGAAAAACACAGCCGAGAATTATAAACCTTTTGATATTAAGAATAATGACAGGGAACCCGCGCATTTTGTTAAACCTGAAGATAGCAGGCATCACAAGGCTGTTCATAACCATAGTGCTTAAGGCCAGAGACTCGACAATTATCATTCCGGTAGCCGCTGAGAAGCCGCCGATGAAAACAAAGAGCGCAAGCATATTGTTGCCTTGCTGGATAGGTATCGTTAGCACAAAATTGTCAGCATAGGTCTGACTTTCGCCCAGCAACAGCCCTCCAAATGCAACAGGCATAACAAATATATTTATTAAAAGCAGATACAAAGGAAACAGCCACATTGACTTGGATACGTGAGAGATGTCAGAGTTTTCGACGACAGAGACATGAAACTGTCTTGGCAGGAACATAATGGCCATCATTGAAAGGAAAAGCAGAGACGCCCACTCATTGTAGCTTATTGATGTGCCGCTGCCAAGGAAAAGCAGTCCGCCATATTCAGACTCTTTTATCCTGCTAAATATGTCTGTGAAGCCGTCAAACAGTATGTAAGTAACAAAAAAGCCGACTGATAAAAAGGCTATGAGTTTTACGAGAGACTCAAATGCAATTGCAAAGATCAGACCTTCATGCCTTTCAGAGGAATCAAGCCGTCGGGCGCCGAATATGATTGCGAAGATTCCGAGGATAAGTGTTATAAACCAGCCAGCTGCGGCAATGCCTTTTGTCTCACCCGAAATGATTGTTATGGTGCTCATGATCGCCTTTATCTGAAGGCCGAGGTATGGGGTAATACCAATTACAGCCACGATAGTCACGAGGACGGATAAAAAGATGGAATTCCCGTAGCGTGAGCCGATAAAGTCTGATATGGTTGTAATCCTGTTCTGTTTTGCTATATTTATTATTTTTTTCAATATAATGCCCCATAGTGAAATCATCAATGTGGGTCCGAGATATATTGTTAGGAATGAAAGGCCCGAGGTTGCTGCCTTGCCGACACTGCCATAGAATGTCCATGATGTGCAGTAAACAGCGAGCGATAGTGAATATATGTATGGATTTGAGACAATGCTTTTTCTTATTTTCTCCCTTCTTTCAGCATAGTATGCCATGAAGAAAAGAAGGCTAAGATAGCCTAGGATAAGAAGAAATAATGCCCAGCCTTTAAACATCTTCCCTGTCGCCTGATTTTGTGAATTTAATAAAAATGCCTATCACTACGATAAAAGCCGTCCACATTACGAAGAGATAATATTGAAGGCTGTGGCCGAAGATGGCAAGCAATGGCCAGTTAAATAGCAATACGCCTATTATGAAAAAGAAGACCCATAAGTCTTTGCTGTTCATCTAAGAAGAATTTATCATGATTTATCGGCAAGAATCAATCAGATATGGTTTGATTAACTGGCGGCCCCCCAT
>CAZBSJ010000126.1:0-5431 GCA_964494165.1 uncultured Nitrospiraceae bacterium | reverse complement strand
TGGACAATTAACAGATTGATGATTTAAAGTATAGTGTTTAAAGTCACATCGGTCAAGAAAAAGCGGCGCTTAAACAAACAGTTATTTCGTATATTTACACCTGAGTTGATATGAATTCCGCACAAATAAAAAAATTATTAAAGGATATCTTCTATTCTGCATTAAAGGCAGTTGATCCCTACGAATCAGTCCTGCGGTATAAGGAAAAGATTCTGTCTGAATATCAGAAAGGCGGGTACCGCAGACTTTATATAGCGGGTTTTGGCAAAGGAGCTTATTACATGGGGAAAGCAATCGAGGAAGGGTTTGGCGACCTTATCGAAAAAGGCATTGTTATCACAAAATACGGCCATTCTGAAAAAGATGCATTGAAAAAGATAGATGTCTTTGAAGCCGGGCACCCTGTTCCTGATGAAAACGGCCTTAATGCCACAAAAAAAATAATTGACCTTTTAAATGATGCTGATGAGAAGACATTGGTCGTCTGTCTTATTTCAGGCGGCGGTTCTGCTCTTTATATTTCTCCGCTTGATGATATTTCCTTAAAGGAAAAACAGGAGACTACCAAACTTCTTCTCAAATCAGGGGCAACCATCAATGAACTTAATGCCGTAAGAAAACATCTGTCAAAAGTAAAAGGCGGAAGGACCGCAGAAATTGCCTATCCTGCAAAGGTCATATCCTTAATCCTTTCTGATGTAATTGGCGATAATCTGGATGTAATAGCGTCAGGTCCTACTGCTCCTGATGAGACCACATATGATGATGCCCTC
This sequence comes from uncultured Nitrospiraceae bacterium, assembly GCA_964494165.1. GTDB lineage: Bacteria > Nitrospirota > Thermodesulfovibrionia > Thermodesulfovibrionales > UBA1546 > CAZBSJ01. Next base: position 4,658 of record CAZBSJ010000126.1, on the reverse strand, counting down.
TCAGTTATAGAAAAATATGGTCTTACAGAATCAATTTCTCAGAAAGTTCTGGACCTTTTCCGAAAAGGCAGGAATGGGGTTATCCCTGATACACCTAAAAAAGACAGTATAATGTTCGAAAAAGTTGAGAACATTATAATCGGAAGCAATAAAAAGGCATTGGAAGCCGCAAGCAAAAAGGCGCTGGAAGCAGGTCTTCAAACAGAGATAGAGTCTTCAGAGATTACGGGTGAAGCAAGGACTGTTGGAAAATGGCTTGCAAAAAAAGCTAAAGCGGTAAAGGGTTCAAGATGTTTAATTTCAGGCGGCGAGACAACTGTTACTGTTAAGGGCGGCGGGATAGGAGGCAGAAACATGGAACTCGCCCTCGCCTTTGCAATAGCCTCTGAAGGAACTGATGGCATAACTCTGCTCTCTGCCGGGACTGACGGAACAGACGGGCCTACAGATGCTGCCGGAGCTATTGTAGACGGGCAGACTACACTTAAGGCAAAGGGTCAGGGACTTGACCCCGAAGACTTTTTAATGAATAATGATTCATACAGCTTTTTTAAAAAAACGAGAGATTTATTTATTACCGGACCGACAGGAACCAATGTGATGGATATTCAGATAGTGATAATAGAATGAAGAAACTTGTAATTTTTACAGACCTTGACGGAACGCTTCTGGACTATTCTGCCTATTCTTTCGAGCCTGCGCTTCAGGGTCTCAAATTAATCAGAGAAAAAAACATCCCATTAGTATTCTGCTCCAGCAAGACAAAAAAAGAGATCGAATACTACAGAGGAAAAATAAAAAACAATCATCCTTTCATAACAGAAAACGGCGGAGGGATTTTTATTCCCAAAGGCTATTTTGATTCCGGACTGGAAAAACTGGAATTCAAAATAACAGACGAAGATGATTATCTCGTCATCCGGCTCGGCGCAAAATATGCTGACTTAAGAAAGACAATAAAAGAGCTTGTTAAGGAAGGGTTTGATGTCAAAGGATTCGGAGACATGACGCCGAAAGAGCTGGCGGATCTTACCAACATGAGTGAAAAGGAAGCAGAAATGGCAAAGGTGAGGGATTTTGATGAGCCTTTTATATATAAAGGCCCGTCTCATAAACTGCCAAAACTTCTTGAGTCAATAAATAAAAAAGGTTTTAAGTTCACTCAAGGCAAATTCTACCATATCCTCGGGAGCAGCAATAAAGGAATGGCTGTATCTCTACTAATAAAATTGTATAAGATCAAGTATGGCGAGATCAGCACCATTGCAATCGGTGACAGCCCAAACGATATTCCAATGCTCCAGATGGTTGACCATCCGGTCGTGGTACAGAAATTTGACGGAAGCTATGACTCGCGCATAAATGTCCCTAATCTGCTTAAAGCAGACGGCATCGGCCCTGTCGGCTGGAATCAGACGATTAATCAGCTGATTAAAAAACTGGCTTCGTAAGATTGATGCAAAATATACTGTAATTTCTTAGTAACAATCGTTCTGCAATAAAAAAATTACTGGGCACATTCTATTATGATTTAAATCATATTCATTTTGTGCCTGTTAACCTATAATGGAATTAACTTACATAATCACAACAAAGACAATGGAGGTAAACATGCAGGAAATTAACATGTTTTGTTATCAATGTGAACAGGCAGCAAAAGGCAAAGGCTGCAGCGTATCAGGAGTTTGCGGGAAGGACAAAAATGTGGCAGCGCTTCAGGATCTCCTGATTAATTCGCTGAAAGGACTTTCCCTTTACGCAACGGCAGGCAGGAAGTCAGGAGTCAGTGACAGAGAAGTAAACGTATTTACAGTAAAGGCCCTTTTTTCGACCCTAACCAATGTAGACTTTGATCCCGACAGATTCTCAGCTTTAATCAATAAATCTGTCGAGCTTAGAGAAAAGCTTAAAGGTAAAGTTGAGAAGGCAGGAGGAAAAGTCGATTTCAAAGAAAAATGCGCAACTTTCAAGCCCGCAGCCTTTGTAGACGACCTCATAAAGCAGGGGAAAGAGTTTATGGAGAAAGTGCCTGATCCTGAAATAAACCCTGACATACAATCCCTGCAGGATATTGTTCTTTTCGGAATTAAGGGAGTTGCAGCTTATGCAGACCATGCCGAGATACTGGGACAGGAAGATGATGCTGTATATTCCTTTATACACGAGGCTCTGGCTGCAATGACCAGAAAAGATCTTTCACTGAATGACTGGCTTGGGCTTGTTCTTAAGTGTGGTGAAATAAACCTGAGAACAATGGAATTGCTTGATGCTGCAAACACAGGCGCTTACGGACACCCGGTTCCGACAAAGATTCCTCTCGGCGCAAAGAAAGGAAAGGCAATCCTTGTTTCAGGACATGACCTGAAAGATATGGAAGAACTTCTGAAGCAGAGCGAAGGCAAAGGAATTAATGTTTACACTCACGGCGAGATGCTCCCGTCCCATGGGTATCCGGGATTAAAAAAATATTCCCATTTCTACGGGCATTATGGAACGGCATGGCAAAACCAGCAGAAGGAGTTTCAGAATTTTCCCGGAGCTGTTCTCATGACCACTAATTGCCTTATGAAACCGCTTGACTCTTATAAAGACAGGGTTTTCACTGCAGGATTAGTAGGGTTTCCCGGCCTCACCCATATTGCCGACAGAAACTTTGCTCCTGTCATAAATAAGGCATTGTCGATGCAGGGCTTCGCGGATGATACTGCCGGGAAAACTATTATGACAGGGTTTGCGAGAAATGCGGTTATGGGAGTTGCCGGCAAGGTCATTGAGGCTGTAAAGAATAAAAACATCAGGCACTTCTTTCTGGTTGGCGGTTGTGACGGCGCAAAACCCGGCAGAAGCTACTATACCGAGTTTGTGGAGAAAGTACCGAAAGATTGCATTGTGTTAACTCTTGCCTGCGGCAAATTCAGGTTCTTTGACAAAGACCTCGGAGATATTGGCGGCATTCCCCGCCTTCTCGATGTCGGGCAGTGCAATGACTCATATTCAGCAATCCAGATAGCCTTAGCCCTTTCCAAGGCATTTAATGTAGGCGTAAATGAACTGCCTTTGTCATTGGTGCTTTCATGGTATGAACAAAAGGCTGTAGCTATCCTGCTTACCCTTCTATATCTTGGAATTAAAAATATCAGGCTGGGCCCGACACTGCCTGCGTTTATAACTCCGAATGTTCTGAACGTGTTAGTCGAGAAATTTGATATTAAACCTATCACAAAGCCTGATGAGGACCTGAAGGCAATACTTGGGTAAATATTGAATGCAGGGATTACACGCAAGGCTTATGGATTTAGCTCAGAAAAGCATTTGGCAGGTACATAGACGACTGGAAAAAATCTGTGTGACTTAAATCAGACTTTTCTATGGTATAATCATGATTATGAAAACCGTTCTTAAGCCGGCATACTATCTGAATTATAATGAACAAAAGGCTCTGGAGGGTATTATTCAGAAAATACCTTCCAGTTATCCAATGATAAACAGGATTATTCTTTACGGCTCTAAGGCTAGAGGAGATTTTATAGAGGAATCTGACGTAGATATTTTGTTTATTACAGACCAACCTGTTGCAAGAGCGATTAAATTCGAACTCTACGACATAATATACGAACTCCAGATAAAATATGATGTTGTTATATCAGCGGTCTTCAGCGCTGCTATGGATTCTCAATCATCAGCTAAGCCTTTTTTGAGACAGATTCATCTTGAGGGCATTACTTTATGGTCGAGAGAATAGATAAAGAAGAAGGCCGCCTTCGCGCAAAGGACGAAATTGAAAGGGCATCCGCTGAATTAAACGCTGCATTGGTCCTGCACGATAAAGGCTTTTTTTTCAAAAGCGTTTCATCGGCTTATTACTCCATATACCATGCTGCAAAAGCGCTTCTGCTGATAAAAGGGGTTGAACCAAAAACACACGAAGGCATAGAAAGAATGTTTAGTCTGTACTATATAAAGACAAAAGAATTTGATTTAACCATAGGGAAAACCATCGGAAGGCTTATGAAGATGAGGGAAGAGGCCGATTACTATCCTGAGATCCCTTTTACAAAAGAAGAGTCTGACGAAGCGATCAAGATGGCAAAAGACTTTTTAGAAAAAACGAACAAGCTGATATAAAGAACTTTTTTGCATAACATTAATGTCTTTTTCTTCAGCATGATCTTGTAACCGCTTTATTTCCCGGCCTTCTTAACCCTATCTTTGTCAGTCTTTATATTTTTCATATATCTCCTCAAACTGCTTATGACAATCTTTAAACGCTTGTAATATCTGCGGATCAAAATGTTCAGGCATTGTCCTTCCGTCTCCCTCTGTGATTATTCTAAAAGTTTTTTCATGGTCAAAAGGCGGCTTGTATGGTCTTCTGCTCCTTAATGCATCGTACTGATCGCAGATGTTATAAATCCTTCCTTCTATCGGAATATCTTCTCCCTTCAGTCCCTTGGGATAGCCGCCGCCATCCCATCTCTCATGATGGCTTAGGGCAATTAACTCTGCCATATGAACAATTAACGATGTCTTTCCACTTATAATGTTAGCTCCAATAACCGTATGAGTCTTCATCAGGGCAAATTCTTCTGCATTAAGGTTTGCTGGTTTCAGGAGTATCTCAGCAGGAATACCAATCTTGCCTATATCATGCATTGGGG
>CAZBSJ010000125.1:3327-5437 GCA_964494165.1 uncultured Nitrospiraceae bacterium | reverse complement strand
GGGACCTGCCTGCCTACATGCCGAGCGCCTCTCTTGTCATGCGCTCCGCCGTCTCAAAAACAGCCTTTTTGCCTTCCTCGGTCCTTGCCTCGATATAGAATCTGACCTTGGGTTCAGTGCCTGAAGGGCATCAATCAGACCTATGGTGAAGAGAAAAAGGTAATAAGAGTTAAAATAATTCAAAGTTATAAATCTAAGAAGATTAATTTTATTCTGCTGTCTTTGACTGCTTTCACTTTAATAAAAATATTATTTAATATGTTAATATTAGAGTAATAAAATAGTTTAACATTAAAAAAAATAATGATAAACTATAATAATAAGATTGACAAGATATTATTTTTATGGTATAAAACTAAAAGCAATTATAATCTCAGGAGATTATATGAACAAAATTACTCTTGAAAAGCTCGAAGCCCATCTTTGGGAATCGGCCAACATTCTCAGGGGGAGCATAGATGCCTCTGATTACAAGAACTATATTTTCGGATTATTGTTCTTAAAACGTCTTTCGGACGTATTCGATGAGGAAGGCGAAAGGATTGAGAAAGAGACAAAGGACAAGGAACTGGCATGGAAAACTCCTGATGAACATGAGTTCTTTGTTCCCCCTAAGGCTCACTGGAATTATATAAAGACCAAAACACAGAACCTTGGCGAGATACTTAACAAGGCCAATGAGATGCTTGAAGAAAAAAACGTTGAGAAACTTGAAAGCGTTCTTTCAGCCACTGACTTCAACGACAAAGACAGGCTTCCGGATGAGATCCTCTCAAAGCTTATCGCACACTTCTCTAAGATCTCCCTGCGAAACGAAAACCTGTCCGACCCTGATATTTTGGGCCGTGCTTATGAATTTCTTATAGCTCAGTTTGCCGACGATGCAGGTAAAAAAGGCGGTGAGTTCTATACGCCAAAAGAAGTGGTTAAACTTCTTGTCGAGATACTCGACCCTCAGGAGAAGATGAGGATATGCGATCCTGCCTGCGGCTCCGGCGGGATGCTCATTCAGTCTGTTTACCATCTAAGGGAGAATAAACAGAACTGGAAGAATATCTCCCTGTACGGGCAGGAAAGGAATATCGGCACATGGGCTATCTGCAAGATGAACATGCTTCTTCACGGGATAACTGCAAGGCTTGAAAAAGGCGATACCCTAAGAAAGCCAAAGCTTCTTACTGAAAGCGGAAAGCTTATGGAGTTCGACATTGTCATCGCAAATCCGCCCTTCTCTCTGAAAAACTGGGGCTATGAGGAAGCCCAGCATGATTCTTACAGAAGATTCCGTTTCGGCATCCCTCCTAAAGGCTACGGAGATTACGCCTTTGTCCAGCATATGATTGCAACCCTCAACCCTAAAGGCAGAGCAGGCGTTGTGCTTCCTCACGGTGCATTATTCAGGGGCGGAGCAGAAGGGAAAATAAGGCAGGGAATCCTTGAAGAAGACCTGCTTGAGGCGGTAATAGGACTGCCTTCAAATCTGTTTTATGGAACAGGGATTCCGGCATGTCTGTTTGTCATTAACAAAAATAAATTAAAAGAGCATAGGGGAAAAGTTTTCTTCCTGTACGGCGCAAATGATTATCTTGAGGGGAAAAATCAGAACAAACTCAGAGAACAGGATATCAAAAAAATAGTTGATGCATACAGGGGATATAAGACAACAGACAAATACTGCCGCCCCGTATCATTAGATGAAATCCGCTCTAATGACTACAACCTTAATATAGCCCGTTATATTGATGTAACAGAGGAAGAAGAGGAGATAGACGTTCAGAAAGTAATTGATGAACTTAAAGAACTGAAAAAGAATCGCACTAAAACAGAAGATAAGGTGAATTCTTATTTAAAGGAATTAGGTTATAAAGTTTAGCCATGTTTCAGGACAAAAAAGAGATAGAAAAGATATTAAGCGCATTGGGAGAGCAGTTGGATGGGATTTGAGGATGTTGCAAAAAGACTTTAAAGAGATATTTCTTGATAATATGCTCGACTTTCTGTGGAGGCAATGGTCTGCGATAGGCGTGCTTGGCGAGGCCAGAGCCAGAGAGTCATGGGTTATTGATCCGGAGGCGCTGCTTGTTTTCACGCTTGAATTAGGCCGCTATGA
>CAZBSJ010000125.1:0-3227 GCA_964494165.1 uncultured Nitrospiraceae bacterium | reverse complement strand
ATAAAAGGAATACAGGATGCAGTTATACAAAAAAGAGATGAATCATTTTCAAAGTTTGGTTTTTTCCGTCCAGTCCTTCAGCTGAGCAAAAAATCAAGAGAAGTAATACCAACAGCAGAATCAAATATAAGATTCATGCTTCGCGCGCTTTTCGGAGTAGGTAGCCGGGCAGAGTGCATTCTTTATCTTCTGACACATGATGCCGGCCACCCTGCTGAGGTTGCAAAAGCAATCGGCTTATCTGTAAGGGGAACGCAGGATGCGCTGATTGAACTTTCAAAATCAGGGCTTGTCCTTACAAGAATTAAAGGGAAAAGAAAAATAGAATACTGGCTTTCGCAGGAAAGATGGTGGGAGTTTTTGTCAAAAGGCAGTTTTGAGGAGATTAAAAGACCTGTCTGGATTGACTGGATTGCCCTCTTTAAAGCCTTATTGACAGTTTGGGCTACACTTTCTGAAATCGCAAAGACAAAATCAGAGTATATAAAAAGTTCAAGATTAAGAGACGCAATGGAACTTGTCGGGAATGAGTTTGCGCAGAGCGGCATTGATATCCCGCCGATTCCGGGGCGCGGTGTACGACCTGAGAATTATGCAAAGGCATTCGAGGATTTTATAATCAGGGTGTTTGGAGCAGAAAATGAGGCTGTCGGGTCAGGAGTCTAAAGAGTTGGAGTCCAAAGAGTCAAGGGTCTCTAATAAGGCATGAGTCAGCAAGGCTATGTACGTCATTCCCGCTTGTCGGGAATCCTTCTGAACCCCTCTTTGGAAAAGAGGGGCAAGGGGAGATTTTATGGTGAGTAGATTTATTCAAAAAATCCCCCTCAATCCCCCTTTGCCAAAGGGGGGAAATACAAAGAAAGATTCTGGTCAGCCGGAATGACACTGAAGAGGTAAGATTACGGATATGACGCAAATAAAGAGTTTAAAAACAGGCATCAAATTCAAGGATACGCCGATTGGGAAGATACCGGTGGATTGGGAAGCCAATCGCTTAGGCGAATTGTGCATAGGTAAAGCGGAATATGGGGCTAACGCACCAGCAGTTGAAAGAGATAACAATTTGCCAAGATATGTGAGAATAACAGACATTAATGACAATGGGCGCCTTTTGACCAGCACATGGCAATCCATCGACAGAAAGGTTGCCGAACCATATATTTTGAGAAAAGGAGATTTTCTATTTGCGAGAAGTGGTGCTACAGTTGGAAAGACTTATTTATACCGAACAGCCGATGGTGAGTGCGCTTTCGCAGGATATCTGATTCGCTTTCGACCTGATCCTTCTAAACTTTTACCCGATTTGCTGTTTCATTTTACGCATTCAAATGCTTATTACCAGTGGGTGAAAGGAATGTTACGAGCGGGAGCACAGCCTAACATAAATGGAAAAGAATATTCCGATCTAATACTTCCTCTCCCCCCTCTCCCCGAACAGAAAAAAATCGCTGAGATTTTGACGACTGTTGATGACGCTATTGAGGAGACAGACAGGATTATCGAGAAAACAAAGGAACTGAAAAAAGGGCTGATGCAGAAACTCCTCACTCGCGGCATTGGCCATAAGAAGTTTAAGAAAACAGCGATTGGGAAGATACCGGAGGAGTGGGAAGCCGGCCTTTTTTCTGCAATCGCTGAGATAAACCCTAAACGAAACTTAAAAAGTGGAAATGTTTATCCATTTGTAGAAATGGCAGCGATCAGTTCTGAGTCACATGGAGTTCAATACAGTATCCCTCGCAAATTCGAAGGTGGCGGCTCAAAGTTTCAGAAAAAAGATACGATTTTTGCAAGAATTACCCCCTGTACTGAAAATGGGAAAACCGCATATGTCGATTTTCTAAAAGATAATGAGTTTGGACATGGTTCGACAGAGTTTATTATTTTGGGTCCCAAAGAGAATGTAGCAGCTAAGTTTATATATTATTGTGCAAAATGGGAAAAAGTTAGAAACATTGCAATATCAAAGATGGAAGGAACATCCGGTCGGCAGCGTGTACCAAGTAGAGTTTTTTCTGAAGATATATATGTTCCACTCCCCCCTCTCCCCGAACAAATCAAAATCGCTGAGATTTTGACGACTGTCGATGAGGCGATTGCAGAGGAAGAAGTAAAGAAATACAACCTCGAATCCCTTAAAAAATCCCTCATGCAGGTGTTATTAACCGGCAGGGTTCGGGTAAAATTGCAGTAACTGAAACGGGCAGTGAAAAGGAGCGCTTGAAGCAGTTTCTGTTGACAAGCACCGACATAGCATGGTATTACTAAATTAATAGTTAAACTCTAATTTTAGTTAAACGAATGGAGGTTTTGATATGCCGATGGCAAGGGTGCTTGCAAAAGGACAGATTGTAATACCCAAGGAGATAAGAAATAAGGCCAACATCCACACCGGCGACAAGGTGGATGTGAAGATGACTCCGAAAGGCATCATAGTTGTGCCAATCAAGAAAACTTACACGGATAAGGCCAGAGGAATCGTTAAGGGCAAACTTTCGATGAAGGAATTGGAAGCTCTTTATGCTGAAAAATCTTAGAGACTTCCACGGCGGCCCTATTTTTATAGATGCTACGATTTTTTTGCATCATGCCTTTGATACAAACCCGGCTTCTATAGACTTTCTCAATTTAATCGAAACATCAAATATCAAGGCATATACCTCCGCATTAGTGCTCGAGGAAGTGTCCTACAAGATTATGATGCAGTCTGCCTCGAACTATCTTGAAAAGGTAACGGTTCAACATGTTAAAAAACTTCTTTCTAACCCAAAGAACAGGGCGAGAGTGCTATTTCCGCTTGTTGAGTATATGGATTACATAGATAAGCTTCAGGAGGCAGGCATGACAGTTGTGGACTTAAGAGGAAGCGACATGAAACAGGCGGCTTACTATGCAAGGGATAATGGTTTGATAACTGCCGATGCCGCACACATTGCTGTCATGCTCAGGAAATCTATACATAATATAGCCACCGAGGATTCTGATTTTGAGTCAGTCGCAAATATTACAGTGTGGTCTCCCTCGGTGAAATAGTAACAGACAGTCAAATGCATTTCTCGGAGAAACAACTATGACGCCCTATAGAGGAATAGAGCAAATTACGCTAACATGAAAACAGGAAGAAATGAGCCTTGTCCCTGCGGGAGCGGGAAGAAATACAAAAAGTGTTGTATGGTTACGGATTATGTCGAAACCGGCAGAGAGGAATCCATTAGGACAAGACTTGT
>CAZBSJ010000124.1:2371-5533 GCA_964494165.1 uncultured Nitrospiraceae bacterium | reverse complement strand
AGAATCATAATTACTGTGTGGATATAGCCAGCCTGAAGGGCAAGACAAAACTTACCCATAAGAACCTGTATGACGGCACTGAAGAAGGCATGCAGCATGTCGAATATCCGGTATTTTCTGTTCAGCACCATCCTGAGGCAGGGCCCGGGCCGAATGACTCAGCGCATTTATTCAAAAGATTCAGAGAAATGATTGAAGGAAAGTAAATAAATGGGAAAAGATAGAAAAGGCTTCTCGTATACCTTAACGCGTGAACAGATAGAGGAATATAGAAAATGGCCTATTGAAAGAAGGCTTCAGTGGCTTTTATGGGGCAATAAAATGAGGAAAGGTCTTCCAAAAAAAACAATAGAGATTCAGGAGTTGTTTCGTGAAGGAAAGATATAGATTTTACTATTTGTTCAAAAGATTCAGCGAGATGATAGAGCGGAAATGATGAAACTGATTAAGACAGACATCTATCATCTGCTTCATCCAAAGATGGCTTTTTTCCTCAGCTCTGTCAGTAAAGCAGGAAAGCCGAATGTGATGGCATGCGCATGGGCAACTCCTGTGAGCGAGGAGCCTCCGATAGTTGTAGTATGTGTTTCTAAGGAAAGCTATACCTCAGAGATCATAAAAAAGGGCAGGGAGTTTGTGATAAATATTCCTCCTAAGAAAATGCTGAAAGAATTATGGATATGCGGAAAGACATCTGGGCGCGACACAGATAAGTTCAAAAAGGCAGATTTGAAAGTAAAAAAGGCAAAGAAAGTCAAAGCGCCTCTGATTAGCGGGTGCGTCGGATATATTGAATGCAGGTTGTGGAAAACCGTTGATGCAGGTGAGTGCTATGCATTTTTCGGAAATGTTGTTTCTGCATCCGCAGACCATAAATATATCAAAAACGGGTTGTGGTCAAAGGAAGCCGGGATACCACTGCATCTCGGCGGAAGCAGGATAGTGTACTTTAGATAAAGCTTTATTAGGTCAGAGGATTTGCTTCTCTGATTCTTTAATACTCTGATGTTATGGAAAACACTTATCAGATTGAGATAGAGAAAAATATGCTTGTACTGAAAACCATGTCTTTTAAAGCTGAAAAAGGGAGTGTTCTGCACAGCGGCATCTATAACAGAGAGCTTGCAGCCAGTCTTACTGCAGGGGCAATCGTGCTTGCGATAGGATTTTTTCTTGCGTCACGCTATAGGTTAGGCATACTCCACTTTATCGCATCTCTTGTTATCTTCATATTGCTGTTTCTTTTCTTCAGGACATATGTTTACCGGAAGCAGGTGCTTGAGGTGGTTTTTGATAAAAAGACTTCGACAGTCTCGATTTTTTTGAAGAATATAATTAAGAGGTTAAAGGCAAGCTATCCGTTAAGCGAGTTCAGCGGTTTCAGGCAGAACCATATAGCAATCTCGCCTGAAAATCCTGACGGCATACAAATAGTTGAAAAGATAGCCCTTCAGCATGGAACAGTAATACCTGGTTTCGGAGAAACAGTGGAATTTTATACGGTAGAACTCGGGTTCAAAAACGGGGTGAATGAGATGATTTTTTCTTCAAAATATAAATCAAAGGCTGATGACGTTGTGAAAAAAATAAAAGACTTTCTGGAGATTTGATAATGCCCAAAAGGACTGATATTAAAAAGATACTGCTGATAGGCTCCGGACCGATTGTTATCGGGCAGGCATGCGAATTCGATTATTCCGGGACTCAGGCATGCAAGGCATTGCGTGAGGAGGGTTACAAAGTGGTGCTGGTAAATTCAAACCCTGCCACTATCATGACAGACCCTGAAACTGCTGATGCTACTTATATAGAGCCGCTGACAGCAGACATCTTAGAGCTGATAATAAAAAAGGAAAGGCCTGATGCACTGCTTCCTACAATGGGCGGGCAGACAGCATTGAATCTTGCCGTTGAACTTTCTGAGAGCGGTGTTCTTGAAAAATACAAGGTCGAGCTTATCGGAGCCAAACTCCATGCGATTAAAAAGGCAGAAGACAGAGAACTGTTTAAAGATGCAATGAGAAAGATTGGACTTGAAGTCCCGAAGAGCGTTGCTGTAACCAGCTTGGAGCACGGGATAGAGATAGCTGACCACATAGGCTTCCCTGCAATACTTAGGCCTGCATTTACGCTCGGAGGAACCGGCGGCGGTATTGCCTATAACATTGAGGAATACAAAGAGCTTCTTGAAAAAGGGCTTAAGCTAAGCCCTACCAGTCAGGTATTGGTCGAAGAATCAGTCCTCGGCTGGAAAGAGTATGAACTTGAGGTAATGCGCGACGGAAAGGACAATGTCGTAATAATTTGTTCCATAGAAAATTTCGACCCGATGGGAGTACATACCGGTGATTCTATAACAGTCGCCCCTGCGCAGACATTGACAGACAAGGAATATCAGAGGATGCGTGATGCATCAATAGCAATAATCAGGGAGATAGGAGTTGATACAGGCGGGTCAAACATCCAGTTTGCCGTAAATCCCAGAGACGGCAGGATGGTAGTCATAGAGATGAATCCCAGGGTGTCGAGATCATCCGCACTCGCGAGTAAGGCCACAGGATTTCCTATCGCGAAGATCGCTGCCAAGCTTGCAGTCGGGCTTTCTTTGGATGAGATACCCAATGACATAACAAAAGAGACCCCTGCATCTTTCGAGCCTACAATTGATTATGTGGTTACAAAGATCCCGCGGTTTGCATTCGAAAAATTTCCGGGCGCAGATTCAACCCTCACCACACAGATGAAATCTGTCGGAGAGGCGATGTCAATAGGAAGGACATTCAAGGAATCACTTCAGAAGGGTTTGAGGAGCCTTGAATCAGGGAGTTATGGTCTTGAAGAAGCAAATCTTTCTCCTGCAGACCTTAAATCAAAACTCCAGATACCAAATTCAGAAAGGATCTGGGCAGTAGCCCAGGCAATAAGGGAAGGGATGCCGATAGATGAGATTTACGGCATCACATGGATAGATTCATGGTTTCTGAATAACATGAAACAGATAATTGAGGAAGAAGAAAAGTTAAAGGTTGAAAGTGTAAAGTTTAAAAATAAAAATAACGCAGAGACAGCGGAATTATTGAGGAGGGCAAAGGAATACGGTTTTTCTGACAGGCGGATTGCAGAGCTTACAGGAAAGAAAGAAGTCGAAATAAGAAGGCTGAG
>CAZBSJ010000124.1:0-2271 GCA_964494165.1 uncultured Nitrospiraceae bacterium | reverse complement strand
AAATCCTCAACTTTCAACTTTTAACTCTCAACTCTTAACTCCTGAGGTCGAATCCGAGGCTAATCCTACTAACAAAAAGAAGATAATCATCCTCGGCTCAGGCCCTAACAGGATAGGGCAGGGCATAGAATTTGATTACTGCTGCGTACATGCAGTCTTAGCCTTAAAAGAGCTTGGGTTCGAGACGATCATGGTCAACTGCAATCCTGAGACAGTGAGCACTGACTATGATACTGCAGACAGGCTTTATTTCGAGCCCCTGACAATAGAAGATGTGCTGAGCATTATTGATATTGAAAAGCCGGAAGGCGTTATCGTCCAGTTCGGAGGACAGACCCCACTAAAGCTTGCCGTTCCTCTGGAAAAGGAAGGCGTAAGAATCCTCGGCACTTCACCTGACTCCATAGACAGGGCAGAAGACAGGAGAAGGTTCAAGGAACTGCTTCACAAACTTAATCTCAAGCAGGCTGAAAGCGACACCGCATTGTCTCCTGAGGATGCAGTGGCAGCTGCCAATAAAATCGGATATCCAGTTATGGTAAGGCCGTCTTATGTTCTTGGCGGAAGGGCTATGGAGATAGTCTATGATGAGGACTCATTGCTTGATTATATGAAGCGTGCTGTTAAGGCATCGCCTGAGCATCCTGTTCTTATAGACAAATATCTTGCCAGCGCCATTGAAGTGGATGTTGATGCTATATCAGACGGCAGCAATGTAATCATAGGCGGTGTCATGGAGCATATAGAAGAGGCCGGTATTCATTCAGGCGATTCTGCATGCTCTCTGCCTCCTTATTCTCTGGATAAGGCGATTGTTGATGAGATAAAGAGACAGACAAAGGAACTCGCCCGGGAGCTGAATGTCATTGGTTTGATGAATATCCAGTTTGCTGTTAAAGGTGATGAGATTTACATACTCGAGGTCAATCCTAGGGCTTCAAGGACAATTCCTTATGTAAGCAAGGCAACTGGCGTTCCTCTGGCAAAACTCGCCGCAAAGATAATGAGCGGCAAGACCTTAAAAGAGATAGGCCTTACTTCTGAAAAAGATATCAAACATGTTGCTGTTAAAGAGGCAGTCTTCCCGTTCGACAAATTCAGCGGTGTAGATACCATCTTAGGCCCTGAGATGAAATCCACAGGAGAGGTCATGGGCATTGACAGTGATTTCGGGATTGCTTATGCAAAGGCGCAGCTGTCTTCTTTTAACAGGATTCCCACCTCAGGAAAGATATTCATCAGCGTTAAGGACGAAGATAAGGAAGGCATATGCGACCTTGTTAAAAAACTTCAGAAGATGGGGCTTGGTGTTATCGCAACCCGAGGCACGGCACAGCATCTGGAAAATAAAGGCATAACAGTTGATGTCATAAACAAGGTTATGGAAGGCAGGCCGCACATAGTAGACCTTATTAAGAACAGAGAGGTCAGTTTTATAATCAATACAGTAAGCGGTGCCCAGGCGCAGAAAGACTCATTTTCAATAAGAAGAAGCGCCCTGCAGTACAGAATACCTTACACCACCACTGTTTCAGGCGCGCGAGCGGTTGTGAATGCAATAGAGATGCTTCTTAAAAAAGACATGAGCATAAAGTCCATCCAGGAATATCACTCCAAATAAATGGGGGAGTGTTGTGAGGATGACAGAGGAGTGGAAGTATAAAGTGAGGAAGGCTGAATGAGAATTTATCTTGACATGAATATCTATAATCGCCCATTCGATGATCAGTCACAGGTCAGGATACGGCTTGAGACTATAGCGATATTTTCGATCCTCCAAAAAATAAAAAACAAAGAAGTTAAACTTATATGGTCATTTATGATTGACTATGAAAACAGTCTTAATCCTTATGCTGATGTGAGACAGGAGATCGAGATGGCTTCTTCCCTTGCATTAAAGAACGTAAAACCTGATGAGACGATTTTGAATGCTGCAAAGGAATTTGAATCAAGGGGAATAAAGCCGAGAGATTCCATTCATCTTGCCTGCGCCCTGAAGGGGAAGGCTGAGTATTTTTTGACTTGTGATGATAAACTAATAAAAGAGCATCTGCTATTGATATGAAAATAAAAATTATAAACCCTCTGAGGTTTATTGAAGATACGGAGGTGAATTGAAATGGCACAGATAGCAAGCGATATGGAGATAAGAAAAAAAGGACTGAGCGTTTTATTTGAAAGCCTTGGCGAGGTGGATGCCATGCGGTTCTTGTCCCAGATCACATATGAAAAAAGGGATTACCTTAAACTTCAGGAAGATTTTTTTAAAGG
>CAZBSJ010000123.1:0-5573 GCA_964494165.1 uncultured Nitrospiraceae bacterium | reverse complement strand
TATTTTTTTGCAACTTTAAATGTATTTGAATAGCATTTTTAGAAACGGGAAAAAGTTACCTAATTACTGAGCATCAACAAGTGTCCCCATATTTCCTATGCCTCTACAAAGCACGGGATAATTCATTTACTCTGGCCATGTCCACTTTTGGCTACTTTTTCCAACCATCTTCAGATGCAAGCTGATACATTGTCAAGAGATTGAGTTCCACGTTTGCCGTTTTTATTTCATTCTTTATTTCTTTAAGAAGTTCAATGGATTTTTTGTAGTGATATTCAGCTTCCTGCCAGTTTTTTAAAGGGACATGGGTATGAGAGGCGATTTCATTATGACATATTGCCAGAGTTTCTATGATGGCAGGAATACGCGTTCTGCCGGCTTCAATATTCTTCTCAAACATAGTAATAATGTGTTTGTAGAGTCTTAATGCCGTTTTATGCTCACCTAAGTCTCTAAGGTCTATTGCAGCTTTAAATGGAAGTTGCACTGCATTATTAACTGTACGCGGATGAAAAATGCCAAAGGTTTTTTCAAAGATATCAGATGAACGGATGAAAAAAGTGACAGCCTCATCGAATCTACCTATCCGATAAACACATATTCCCAAAATATTCAGGCTTGTTGCTGTATCTAGATGCTCCAAGCCAAGCACTTTTTCACTTATCTCAAGCGCCCTGCTGCAAAGAGGCTCTGCTCCTTCATAGTCGCCTTTGGCTATAAGAAGTACTGCCAAAGTATTCAGGATTGTTGCTGTCTTTAGTTGTTCACTGCCAAACACTTTTTCATATATCTCAAGCGCCCTTCTGCAAAGAGGCTCTGCTTCTTTATATTCGCCTTTGGCTCCAAGAAGTCCTGCCAAAGTATTCAGGATTGTTGCTGTATTTGGATGCTCCAAGCCAAGCACTTTTTCACTTATCTCAAGCGCCCTTCTGCAAAGAGGCTCTGCTCCTTCATAGTCGCCTTTGGCTCCAAGAAGTTCTGCCAGATTATTCAGGCTTGTTGCTGTATCTGGATGCCACATGCCAAGCACCTTCTTTCTTATCTCAAGCGCATCCCTGTAAAGAGGCTCTGCTCCTTCATAGTCGCCTTTGGCTCTAAGAAGTACTGCCAGATTATTCAGGCTTGTTGCTGTATTCAGGCTTGTTGCTGTATCTGGATGCTCCATGCCAAGCACCTTTTCACTTATCTCAAGTGCCCTCCTGTAAAGAGGCTCTGCTCCTTCGTATCTGGCATTAAGATATAAAAAAGAGGCTGTTTCGTTAAGCACATATGCCAGATCATTTTCAGAAGGGGAAAGCTCTTCATATCCGGCAATCATCTGCATATAAGATTTGGTCATATCATATCTATCGCCAATCACCAGCCAATATCCTGTCAGTTCCCATTGTCTTCCTTTTGTTCTCAATTTTAAAAACATCTCAACATTTGTTAAGCAGTCTTTCAGCCTCTCCCAGTGTTCAGCCTGTCTTAGTTGCCACGGCAGTTCATCAACTTTTCTGTCATTTAATTCCTTTCCTTCAAAATAATCGGCAAGACGAAGGTGGGTTGTCTTTTTAAGTTTTTCGTCATGAAGGTATTTATCCTCCACAGCCTTTCGCAGGAAATCATGGAAAAAGGTCAGCAGTCCTGAGCGGTTGACCAGCGACTCCTCAACCGCGAGATACAAAGATGACCAAACCGCATGCGGCAACGGAGCTTCTTTTGTGCCGAGCAGTTCCAGCAATTCCGTCTCGGATAACCCCTTTCTTGATGCCCATATCAAAGACATAACATCTTGCACCAGTCCCGGCCTGTCACGTTCATAGTCTTGCTCAAAGCGCTCAAGAACCAGTTCAAAAAGGTCATCAACTGTCTCTGCAGAAAGATAGTCATTTATTTTCTCATTAAGCTCCTCATGTATTCCGAATATCCGAAGTTCTTCAAGAAGTGTCCTCAGATACAATGGATTAGATGTTTGTACTGCTGAGGCGATGCGTTCTGTATGTGAGTCGCCGAGCTTTTTCCGGTACTGCTCAAGATAATCCTTGATGAACTTCTTTTTCTCGTCTATCTCTATAGACTTTACATTCAATGTCTGCCAGTTTCGCCTGTTTAATGCCTCAAGACTTCTGCCAGGAAGTGTGGAGAGGATAACTCTTACGTTCGGGGGGAAATATGCTGGCAGCCATCCAATGTCCGGCGCATTGTCCCTGTCCTCAATCTGGTTCAGGGCATCGAGAATTAGAATAAATCTGCCCCTTGCAGATGCCTTTGCAATCCACAAAGGAAGGGCTTCAATGATTTTCTTAGGGTCAGCAGGGATTTCATCTCCTTCCCTTGTTATTGCACTTATCCCCTTTTCTATTTCTTCTTTTGACTTGGGTTCATACCTCTCTTTTATCTCCTCCATTATCCTTCTGAGAAGACGGACATAATCAGCGCTGTCAGGCGTGCTTCCGATAAAGTGAGTGATTATGAAATCATCAGGATGGTTTTTTTTGTATTCGTTTACCCAGTTGGCAATCAATGCTGATTTTCCAGAGCCTGATTCTCCAAGTATCACCAATGGCGGGTTTTCAATGTTTATATGCTCATTAAGTCTCCTGAAATATTCTTCTCTCCCTATATAAACCTTTCTTCTTGCTTCTGCAAATGCTTCATGCTCCATCCTTACCTGCTCAAGGACTGTTGGCACTTCTTCTTTTGGGAATTTCTCATCTATAACTTTCCAGAGGTCTTCAAGCACTATCCGGCCGAGGGTTTTTGAATCAGGATAGTTCTCGCGGACAGGATAACCGCTTTTGCGTATATCTTCTTTGAGTGCTCTTAGTTTCAGGCGCGAGACATCTGATTGAGGCGGGTAATCAGATTTTTGAGAGAATTCATTTTCTATTTGATTTGATGTGTCAGGGTCGCGGAAATAAAAGAAGGCAAGTCCTTTCATCTCAGGATTTCTGAGAACCCCGTGAAGTATCTCAAGCTCGGTAACGCTTTTTTCTTTATGTTCACCAAGCCACGGCTGGATTTCTAATAGTTCCTTGTCTATCTCTTTTGGCACCCATCCGTATCTTTCTCCCAACAGCCCTATGAAATATGGCCAGCTTCTCTCTATCTCTGCAAGACAGATTGGAAGGACTTTTCCCTCATCCTTCTGCTCATCCGTCACTCCCCATCTGAGGTCAACTTCAACAAGCTGAACCTGCCGCTCCCTGCATCTCTTTCTCAGTTCAGGAAATGTGAACTTGACAAGCTCCTCCCTCTCAGCATGCATGTCACGAAAGGTGGACGAGACAAAAACACGGACTGTGCGGTTTTGGGATTGTTGAGTCAGATTTCTTTGCATAAAAGCGTCCTCCTTTTAATTTGTATCATTCTCTATTTCTTACTCTGTTCTCTTATACTGTATCTTTTCAGCAAAACTGCTGTTCGACTTTGACCGCACCTGGACAACGGATTCTGAAGCATATTTTTTCGCAACTGTTCTGAATACCCTTCAACCATCTCAGCAAGCTGTTTATGGCGGTCATGCACAGCTTTGTATCTTTTTACCTGCTCCTGCATCCATTTTTTCTCTGTCTATTTTAGACTTGTCCATCTTGCTTCCTCCTGCCCAAAGAAAGATGTTATTCTCATCCCTATGCTCTTTTCTTCAGAGAAATTATTCTGAAACCTGCCTTTGCAAGGGAAGCAGGCAGTTCACGTACTTTATTCCTGTCCTTTTCCCTTATGTCGTTAGAAAGCGCATCCCATGGAACAAGGTAAGGACTTATCTTCTTTTCATTGTCTTTAGTCTGCCCATATCTCCAGCCATCAAGCATGCGCTCTTTGTTCCAGCGATCATGCTCCATTTTAGCAAGTTTCTCGATAGCTTCCTCCGTGAATTTAAAAAGTTCTGCATCCCAATCAGTTAATGGAGCAATACAGCAATCAACAGCCTTAAGCTTTATTACTATGTGGTCAGCCAGCCGCCTGTTTGATTCTTTAAGGTTTTCCGGCAACTCGTCCCACGGAACCATTGATGAATTGTTCTCAATGGTGTTCCCTTTCATTTTCTCGCTGCTCACATAATCCTCATGGCTATCCCTTGCGAGTATCTCATAAATCCCTCCACGCATCAAATCAGCCCTGCATGTTATATCCAAGAGCCCGAATGCGTACAGGTTGCTGAAAACATTGCCACCCTTCTGTTTGTCTTGGATAAGATTTGCAAACCCGGCATCATGGGGCATCAGCACTATAGGTATATGCTGATCTCTCAGATGCTGGTGGAGCGTCAGCGCTGAGGATAAACTGAGAGACGCATCATCAAAACAGACATAAATATTTGTGATGCTGAGCTTTTTCTCTTCATCAAAAAGAAATTCGGCCTTATGAAATTCAGTGGACTCAATCTCATATTGAAGTGCTTTAATGTCGCATACTTTTTCCAATTGAGGGTACTGCAGGCACAACATGTCCCTTTTAGCTTCTGCATATCGGTCTATAAAGGTTATCGGCAGGCGTTTGCCTGTTAATTTATGCACAGTTTTCCACTCCCTTGCTGCATGGGCCAGCAGGCTTTTCCCCATTCGGCCTAATCCGACTATAAGCATATGCGGACTAATTTCATGAAATTCATCCTTCTCACTAAACACCGGATAATTCTCAAAGAGACTTCTCGCACCGATCTCATAAATGTTGAAAAACTCTAACCTGAAGAAATCCATCTTTTGTGTCTCGAGTTCTTTCGCTCTGAGCAAATTGCAGAGCTGTGGATCTACGATATGGACTAAACATGTCAATACGTTTTTTGTTCTTTCCCCGCATAGTTCCCTTGCGATTACAGCGACTTCAGCATTAATGCTGTCTTCACCGCACACCGAGATAATGTATTTTGCCTTACTAACCTGAGCCTCGACGAGGAGATCCTTATCTGCCGCATTCCCAATTAAAACAATTGCTCCTTGCGCCCTGCATAAATCTACCATATTATTATCTTTGTCTAATTCTATTACAACAACCCTGTGTCCTTGTTTACAAAAGTTCCTGGCAAAAACCAAACCCTTCTGTCCTAATCCGCAAATGATCACATGTCCCTTGATAAATTTAAGATTGACCAATTGGAACTGTTCACGGAAGATTACAGCCAACGCCTTAACCGCCGTATACGCAGCAACTACAGGCGCAAGAAAACGTGCGATTTCAAGCTCCCATGATACATCGCCTAAAACAGAACCAGATTCCAATATAAATAACTGAATGGAGAGATAGAAAACATCCCAAAACGAATGGACTTGTCCAATCGCAGAAAGATATTTTTTGAAGCCGATAAATCCCAGTCCAAATGCAAGAAATGCAAGAAAACATAACACAGGCCACTGATAGTTTTTCCAGAAATACATCAAATGTTTGCGCATAGATGCTTTGATAGGGTATATAAAGTCCTTTAACTACAATACATGCCTGTTATTAAACATCTGGCTCTATAATAAACTATAAAATGATTGAACCTCAAGGACTTTTTGCAAAGTTGTGTCGAGAACACATAAAATGTCCTTATCTGTAGCACATAAACTGTCCTATTTAAAATAGATAGAAAGGAGTAGTTAATTAGT
>CAZBSJ010000122.1:0-5580 GCA_964494165.1 uncultured Nitrospiraceae bacterium | reverse complement strand
GTTTTATTGCTTTTCTCATCCTCAATCTTCGCTTCTAATTCGATAATTTTTTCCTTCAGCCCTGGCTCTTTTGGAAATCTTTTCAAGGCATATTCAAATGCGGTTAGCGCGTCACCTGACTTGTCCATTTCTTCAAATGTCCTCCCAATAGTAACAAGATATTTAGGGTTTTTTTTGTCATAGATAGCCATCTGTGCGGCAATTGTTATCACTGAATTATAGACGTCAGCTTCGGAAAGCTTAAACTTGCTTATTAAATCATTGTTTTCTGAAACATTCCTTATAAAGATAACGACTGCAGGATCCGCATATATTGGGATCCACTCATCATCCTTTGCCAGACTAAAAAGAAGATTAGGCACATTGCCATAAACATCCAGAGTATTAAGCATAATAAAATTAATATTATAATGCGCCAACAATCTTTTCCATAAAGGTGTTTTTCCTGCTGGAAGTTTTCTATTATAGATTGTCTCTACAGTATTCATAATCCATCCATACTCTGACTGCACTGTATAATTAAGCCATCTTGTATCAATAAATGTCTTCTTCCATGGATACAGCCTCCAGGCACTGTATCCTCCATATTTATGACTATTTAGCATATTTCCTGCTAATCTATTTTTCTCAATAAAGTCCACTGCTTTTACAGGGACATGCGAACCTTTTGCTATGTCTAATTTTACTGCTTTTAAATTAAACAGATTAGCAAAGAAAAGAACAGATGATAACAGCATGACTATATAGAAAATATATATGACTTTTGAAGAAACCCTTTCAAACAGGGACTTGAACAATCTATCGGTTTCTTTTCCCAATATCATTGCTGCGATAATAGAGTAATAAATGGTATATCTGTATGCTTTTAACGCCATGATAAACAGACATATAAGAAGGACCACATGCGTAAAGTCCATTTTTTTGTTTCTAAATACCAAAATAAGGGGGAATGCTATTGCCAGTATGACATACCCATACTTAACATGCGTTAGTTTATTTAAAAAAAGGAAAATTGGCGATTCATACTCCTGAATCCCTATATAAGTAAAGCTATATTCGGGTGACAGGGCAATAAAAAACGCATCCCATCCGGCAGGATTGATGTATGAAAATACCAAGGCAGCTCCAGTAGCAGTGTAAAATAAAACTGTTTCACGATTAGTATAGGCTGCCTTTTTAAAGATAATTTTTATCCCTTCACAAAGCATATATACCATTATGATGCTGTTTCCAAGGATAAAACCACCGTGGAGATTAGCCCAGAAAAACATCAGAGGCAAAAGAAAAAATAAAACCAACCAGCCTTTTTTTTTCTGGATTGAAACATTATCTTTAAATCTTTCCAAGATTACAAATATTAATGGTGTGAAAAGTATTGTAAATAATACAGGTCTCTCACCCAAATAACTCAATATATCAAGATATGCAAAGAAAATATATATGAAGGAGACATAGAAACTTACATGCCACTGCTTAAATCTTAATACAATTAACAAAAGGACTGCTGTCAGGATTAAAGACCTAAGGATGATTATGCCCGCAGGACCTGTATAATTATAAATAAGATAAAAGATAACCTGCCCGAGCCAATACTGTTTTAATATAAAGTTTTCTCTTTCAGGAAAAAGATTATTGTTTTCTTTCATCTGAGAAGTAAATGAAAATGGGTCGCTGTCTGGGAGTCTGCCTGTATCTACAATATGCCTGCCTGTTGCTATATGCCACCAGAAGTCATAATCCCAGAGTTTTACAGAAAGCATCGCCGTAAAAAATACGGAAAACAATAAAATAAACGCTATGATGGTTATTTTTCTATAAAAAAGGCTATTCATAATATAAGAAGGGGTAGGGGCTTCAATAAAAGCCCCTACCCCACGTATGCTTGCATCAATTAGTCAGAATATAGAGATTTTTGATGGATAGCACTACCACCAGAATCCTGAGCTGTAATCGTAATATTATATGGAGGTGCACCTGGTGACTCACATGCAACCCTGCCTGCACATGTAGCTACCGCAACCCATAAAGAACCCGGGGTTGCAGCCCACGGAGAGGTCTCACGTTGCAAAGTATATTTTGCCGCTACATATGCGCTGCACAAAGTTCCGCCAGCTAAATTAACAGCAAGGGCTGAATTGTTCCTATCACCAGAGTTGACCACTCCATCACCGTTAAAATCAACTTCTATAAGAGCGCCCTGAATGCCCTCACCAGCGGCAAGCCCTTTTAAAGCTGAATTCAGCCATGCCTGAATCTCCGGCTCAGCAGCAGCTGCTGCCCTTGTAACAGCCCCCTTTCTCGACCTCTCCTGCATACCTATGTAGCCGGGGATCGCGATTGCAGCAAGAATTCCGATAATTGCGACAACGATGAGGAGCTCGATAAGTGTAAAACCTTTCTGCTCTTTTAGATTATTTACTGCTTTATACATTTATTCCCTCCTTCTTTAAATTCAGCGGCCTAAGGCCGCTATTTTGTACTATTCACCATCCACTAACTACCGCCTCTTAAATCACCTCCTCTAAAATTGTTATTCTCATAACCCTAACCCACACCATTATAGCATCTTCCATGCCACATCTCTTTAATAAAAAATGCAATAAAACCAATCACTTATTAGATCTTAATCAGCCCTCTTTAAATTTTCCTGCCATTTTTTGTCAGTCCCATCTAAACTTTGTCATAATCTATCACATCTTATATCACTATTCAATGACAAATCGCAAAAAATGCTCACTAAACTAAAAAATTTGCTTTTTAGATTTCTTTTAGTTTTGTTAGATGAAATAATAAAAGGATTTTGAAGAGTGAATATTTTGTGAGGCCTTATCTTTGTTACATTAATATTCATTTTGTAACTGGAGTATGATAAAATTATCATCTATAAATGTCAACCTTTTCGGGGGGAGTTTTTTATGAAATTCATAGGATTTGATGCAGGCTCTGTAAGCGTTAAGATCGTAATACTGGATGAAAACAAAAATAAGCTCAGAAACCATTATGTAAGGCATAAAGGACACTCTCTAAAAACAGCTTATGACTTACTTGCATCTGAATTGCAGGCTCTGAACTCCAAAGCTAATGATGTCTCTCTATCAATCACCGGCTCATCAGGCAGGCTTATTGCTTCAATCCTCGGCATTGATCCTGTTAATGAACTTGTCGCACAGTCCTATTCAACAAAAAAAATATATCCTGAAATTAAGACGATAATCGAATTGGGCGGTGAGGATTCAAAACTTATATTACTCGGAGAAAACGGCTCCAGCGAATTCTTTATGAATTCTGTCTGCGCTGCCGGCACGGGCTCATTCCTTGACCAGCAGGCAGAGAGACTGAACCTTACAATAGAAAAGTTCAGCGAACTAAGCCTTAAATCAAAAAAGCCTCCGAGGGTAGCAGGCAGATGCAGCGTATTTGCAAAATCAGACATGATACATCTCCAGCAGATCGCCACGCCTCTGGAAGACATTGTTGCAGGGTTATGTTTTGCGGTTGCGAGAAACTTTAAAGGCTCGATACTTCGCGGAAGAAAATTTGCTTCACCTGTATCATTTCAGGGCGGTGTTGCTGCAAATAAGGGAATGATAAGGGCGTTCCAGAGCGTTCTGGAACTCGAAAACCTTTTCGTGCCGCCTGACTTCTTTTTTATGGG
Source organism: uncultured Nitrospiraceae bacterium (assembly GCA_964494165.1). Lineage (GTDB taxonomy): Bacteria > Nitrospirota > Thermodesulfovibrionia > Thermodesulfovibrionales > UBA1546 > CAZBSJ01. The sequence continues at coordinate 1,925 of CAZBSJ010000122.1, read as the reverse complement.
CGCTTTGGGCGCAGCATTCAAAGATATTGATGATGGAAAATTAAATTTCATAGACATCAGCAGGCTTAAGGATTTTATAGAATCCGATAAATATGAAGAGACAGGCCACAAACCCCTTATAACAAAAGATGACAGTTTCTTTGAAAGACATATCGAAAAGTGGGCAAATGATAGAGTAAATCTAACACCCTCGAACCCTCGAACCCTCGAATCCTTTTCTATTAAAGCTTATCTCGGCATTGACATCGGCTCAATAAGCACAAATCTCGCTGTGGTAGATGAGCAAGGGAATCTCCTTGCCAAAAGATATCTGATGACCGCAGGGCAGCCTATAGAGGCAGTCAAACAGGGATTAAAAGAGATAGGGGAGGAAATCAGAGAAAAGGTTGAAATACTGGGCGTAGGCACAACCGGCTCCGGAAGGTATATGATTGCAGACTATGTTGGTGCAGACATTGTAAAAAATGAGATTACGGCTCAGGCAACCGCCGCTGCATTCATAGATAAAAATGTTGATACGATATTCGAAATCGGAGGACAGGATTCAAAATATATCTCACTTAAGGACGGCGTAATAGTTGACTTTGAGATGAATAAGGCCTGCGCAGCAGGCACAGGCTCATTCCTTGAAGAACAGGCAGAGAAATTGAACATATCCATCAAGAATGAATTTGCCAGTAATGCCTTTTCAGCAGAAAATCCCTGCCGCCTCGGCGAGAGATGCACTGTGTTCATGGAAAACTCCTTGATGTCGAACCTGCAGCGGGGAACGGATAAAAATAATCTTCTCGCCGGGCTCGCATATTCGATAGTACAGAATTACATCAATAGAGTGGTTGCAGGGAAAGCAGTAGGCGAAAATATCTTCTTTCAGGGCGGAGTTGCCTTTAACAAATCAGTCGTTGCTGCATTCGAAAAATATCTCGGCAAAAATATAACAGTACCTCCGCATCATGACGTAACAGGAGCCATTGGCATGGCCCTGATCGCAATGGATCATATGAAAAAAGATCAGAAAATCAGGACAGCATTCAAGGGGTTCGGAATATCCGAACGCCCGTACGGCATCTCATCATTTGAGTGTAAAGGATGTTCCAATATATGCGAAATAAACAGAGTTAAGATAGAAGGCGAGGAGGGATATCTGTTCTATGGCGGAAGATGCGAAAAATATGACCTAAGAAAAAAGAAGGCGTCTTCTGCAATACCTGACCTTTTCGCATTCAGAGATGAAATGTTATGGAAAGAACACAACAAAAGAGCTGAAGAGCAGAAGAGCAAGGGCGAAAAAGCAAAAACAAATACCGATTCGCCTATATACCATACACCGAACACCGCAAGCCGACTACCGAATACCGAACACCGAATCAAAATAGGAATTCCTTACCTCTTTTATTTCCAGGACTATCTGCCTTTTTGGTCCACCTTATTATGGGAACTCGGATTTGATGTTGAGATATCGCCCAAAACAAACAAACAAATAGTAAATCTCGGGCTTGAGTCAATACTGTCAGAGACCTGTTTCCCTGTAAAGGTAGCGTACGGGCACATAAGACATTTGTTAAACAATGGCATAGATACTATTTTCATACCAAGCTTTATAAATCTGCATACCGATGAAGAGGCATTGGAGCGCAGCTTTGCCTGCCCTTACACTCAGACCACCCCGTATGTCTCAAAAATAGCCTTCAGCGACGCAAAGATAATCTCTCCTGTTATCAATCTTCAAAGAGGCAGAAAATTCATGGAAGAAGAACTTGCGAAGTCATTTAAACCTTTTGGAATTAAAAAGTCAAAGATAAAAAGGGCAATCTCCACAGCAGATGAGGCGCAGGATTCTTTTAATAAGGCAATTAAGGCAAAGGGTTCTGAAGTCTTATCGTCAATAAATGGCACAACCATAGTAATCATCGGCCGTGCATATA